>CAYGVQ010000007.1:0-3901 GCA_964353515.1 uncultured archaeon | reverse complement strand
TGGATTTTAAATAATATGTCAAGCCTTATAAAAAACAAATGCCCTCTTTATTTCATGGATTTGCTTGTTTTCGCTGGAAAGGTCGCTGGACTCAAGAAGCTTAAGAGAGCCGGCTGGGTTATGAAAAGGATCGCGGACCCGGAAAGCGTTGCCGACCATTCTTTCACACTCGCGCTTCTTGCCTACGTTTACTCCAGAGAATTCGACCTCGACACCGGCAAATGCGTCAGGATGGCGCTGGTACACGACATATGCGAAGCGTTTTCGGGAGACATCCCGGACAGGGTGAGGGAAGAGGACCGTTCCATATCACTCGCGAAGAAAAGAGAGATGGAAGCCGAAGGCATGAAAAAAATGCTGTCGCTGTTGCCGGAGGGCATGGCCAAGGAAATGCACCTCCTGTGGCAGGAGTTCACTGAAAGGAAAACTGCTGAAGCCAAACTGGTCAAGGACCTCGACAAGCTCGAGATGTGCATGCAGGCACTCGAATATGCGAAAACAAACCCCAGGGCCGACCTGGGCGAATTTTTCGAGGACGGGAAGCTGAACATAAAAACCCCCGAGATCCAAAAACTTTTCCGGCAAATCCATGCTGAGTTTAAGGCAATGGCCGAAAAAAAGCGTGATGATATTTAACCATCCACGACCAAATTATTTTTATGGCAGCGATAGACCCCTACCTTGTCATCGGCGTGGCGGCTTTCCTGATTGGCGTAATCCTGCTCAGGAGGACTGGCGCGAAGAGATACGTCATCTTTTTCATGCTTGAGACAAGGCATGGCCTCAGGTTCGTGGACAAGATTGCAAGATTCTCGCCCTCCATGTGGAAATTTTTCGGCGACCTGGCGGTAGTCGTTTCTTTTGGCGGGATCGGGGCGTATTTTGTTGCCAGGTACAGGAACACATGGATAATTACAAGCATCCTGGGCATAGCATGCCTAGTTTTCACGTACATGGCTTTCGGCCTCGTCACTGCAGCCATAGGCATCGTCATCCTTGCCGCGGGCGTTGCCCTGCTGAAGAAGAGCGGAAGGCCGCTGCTCCATTTTTGCGCAGCTGCCGTTGTAATGGGCATCATCATGTTCGGCGCATACCCTTCGCTTTCCAACGTGGCCATGCTTAGACCTTTTGTCGCGCTTCTCTTCGGGATCTTCGGGGTGCCGGCGCTTCTGATAAGCATGCTTTTTTCGCAGGCCCTCAAGATAGTTGTGGAGCAGAGCACCATGCCCGGCATTTCGCCGCTGCTGCCGACCATCAGCGAGGAAGGGCCGGGCTTCTTCTTCCCTGGGACAGGAATTTTCATCCCCTTCTGGCAGGCCCTGATAGCGATGATATGCCTGCTCGTGCCGCATGAGTTTGCGCATGGCGTGCTCACGCGCTCGCACAAAATAAGGCTGAAGTCGGCTGGCGTGCTTACCGCCGGGCCGATACCCATAGGCGCTTTCGTCGAGCCGGACGACAGGGCGATGAAGCTCAGAAGGAGCAGGGAAAAAATGAGGATATACGCCGTCGGCTCTTTCACCAACATGATTGTCGCTTTCATCGCGTTGCTGCTCATATTTTTCATCATGGCCCCCATGCTTGATGTCATGACCATGCCAACAGGCATGGCGGTGACCAATGTCGTCAATGGAACCCCCGCTTACGGCGTGCTTGAAAAAGGCTTCTTCATAGAAGAGATAAACGGCATGCCGGCAAACGACCTGGAGTCTTTCAATCTCGCAGTTGCGAGACTCGTACCGAACCAGACCGCGTCTTTCGTCACGGCCAACGGCACCTTCAACATAACGCTGGCAGCAAGGCCCGACAACGCCAGCAGGGCGTACATCGGCATCGACCTGCAGGAAACCTACGAGCTCAGGGAGGAGTTCAAGGGCAAGTACAGGCTACAGGCCGACGCTGTCTTCTTCCTCACCCCCACGCTGTTCTGGATATTCTTCCTGAGCTTCAACATTGCGCTGGTCAACCTGCTGCCCGTCGTGCCGTTCGACGGCGGCAAGATGTTCGAGGAGATTATGGTGGATTTCAGGGTAAGCAAAAAGAGGAAGGAGATGCTTTTCAAGCTGGTGATAGCCCTTATACTGGGGCTGCTGCTGCTCAACGCATTGCCTTTATTAAAACTCATACCATAAAGCGTATTGATATCCGCAGCTGTAAACCGACGATGATCATATCATCGTCATTCGAAATACGGAGGTGTAACATGGAGGAGGAAAGGAACATCAGCGTCCAGATAGACCACAGGGAAGACGGCTTCTATTCGGACTCGGTCAGCATAATATACAACCCCTCGAAATTCATTCTCGATTTCAAGCAGAACACGCCCAGGATCGACCAGATACACGGCAAGTCCCAGCAGACCATCGCGGTGAAACACAAGGTCATAATCATGGACGTCAAGTTCGCCAAAATCTTCCTGGAGACCCTTAAGAAATCGGTCGATGGCTTTGAGAAGAAACACGGAACAATAAAGCTGCCGAAGGAAGTAAAGAAGCCGGTGAAGGCCGAGGTCGTGACAGGAAAGGAAGAAGGTTACATAGGCTAGAGCCCTTTTGCCTTCCTGAAGCCTGCTCGTAAAAGCTTATGGCTTCGCCTAACAAAAAGAAAATAAAATATAAAGGAAAGGAACCGGGTTTTTTGGTTTAAGTTTTAAACCGCATTAAAATTCCAGTATTCTTTTCGATATGAATTTCTTTATCTCTTCTTCATCCGGTACTGCAATAGATCTCTTGAATTTCTTCGTTCCGTCTGGCAGGAAGAAACCACGAGAAATTGCGATGAACTCATTTTCACCCTGGTCGGTCGTTGCTTTCTTTCTTGCGACCTCGATGAAATTGTTTCTACCGAATTTCACTTCGTCTGCTTTTACAGTTTCGAATGTTACGTTTGCCATTTTTATCCCTCCGTTTATTGTTCGTACTCTATATACTATATAATATATATAAAAAGGTATCGTTGGGGGTTTTGCGGGTTTTTGGACCATTTTTAAATAAAATTCGATTGGTAGCGGCTATGTTAAAAGCTTTATAAATACCCAAATGTTACTATTTACAAGTGAATAATATATGTCAAAAGACACGATGAATGTTGCCATAGAAAAACTGCAGCGATTCATAAATGAAAACGGAGGCGGCCAGAAAGATTACCTGAGGGGCTGCCTTGAGACAGTTCTATATGAGGATCATTTAACGGGTCTTCCCAACAGGATGTTTTTCGACAGGATATTGCCTGCGGAATTTTCAGCAGCTTTCAGGGATGGCAAACAGCACACAATCCTCATGGTTGACAACGACAATCTTAAGGCCATAAATGACGACGTTGCGGGAGGGGGCCACCAGAGAGGCGATGAAGCCATAAAGAGCACTGCCTCCTACCTAAGACAAAATCTAAGGACCTCAGATATCGTCTGCAGGAACAGCGCAAAGGCTGACGAATTTCTCGCTCTTTTAAAGTCGACTGGTATCAGGGACGCTTTCTATCTGGCCGACGAGATAAGAGGTATTATAACCGACGACCGTGATTTTACCGTAAGCGGGGGCCTCACCTCCAGCGATGTTGCCGGGATGCCGCTGCTTTACGGCAAGAGAGGAAGAAATACAATAGCCGCCTTTTTGGATGCGGACGGCAGCGCCAAAGGCGCGATGGGAAAAATAAAGGAATACTGCGCGCTTTCAAGAAAATACAGGGACAGACATGAAGTGCTTGCGATGCTCGGCAATATTCGCGCCTTCATTGGCGACCAGTACAGCGGAGGCAAAAAACTCGACCCTCACAAGGATTTCGAGGAGATAGCGACAGGGTCTGCCGTGCATTATGCAGACAAGGCTCTGCTGAGGGCAAAGGAAGAAGGCAAGAACAGGATAGTGGCTTACGATTTTGGCGGCTTCGGCAGATATACAGA
>CAYGVQ010000006.1:14909-18787 GCA_964353515.1 uncultured archaeon | reverse complement strand
TGATCGACTTCGGCCTCGGGAAGTTTTCTTCTTCTGCCGAGGACCAGGCTGTGGATTTGTTCCTGCTTTACGAGGCGCTGAAGGCCACGCATTTCACGGTCCTCGAGGAATGCTGGAAGGCGGTCATAAGCTCTTATTCTGGAAATTATGCCAGGGCGCAAGAGGTGCTGGCAAGAATAGAAAAGATTAAAAACAGAAGAAGATATAAATAACCATCATTTTAATATATTGAGTATCTATATTGAGTATAATACTTGGAATAATACTTGGAATAAGGTGAAAGCGTGCCGAGAAAAGCAAAACGCGAGGAAACGAGAGAAGAGATAGAGATGGAAGAGAAGATGGAAGAAATCATCAAAGAAGAGGCGGCCCCAAAGGAAACTCCGAAGCCGAAAAAGAAAAAGGCGGAGGAAGAGAAAGCAGAAGATGTGATAAAAGAAGTGATAGAAAAACCTTTGGAAGAAGTCGGCAAGAAGGAGATAGAAGAGGTTGCCAAGGTCGTCGAGAGAAGACTGTCCGAATGGATCCCCAAAACAAGGCTTGGCAGGGAGGTTGTGGAAGGCAAATACACCGACATGAAGCAGGTCATTGCGAAGGGGGAGCTTATCCTTGAACCTCAGATTGTTGATTATCTTGTCGCCGGCCTTAGGGAAGAGCTCGTCTACATCGGCGGCACGCCCGGCAAGGGTGGCGGCATCAGGCGCACGCCGACCAGAATGACGGCCAGGATGCACAAGTCTGGCAGGAGATTCAAGCTTACAGCTGTTGTCACTGTCGGCAACGACGACGGCATCATAGGCATCGGCAAGGCGACCTCGAAGGAGCACAGAACCGCGATAGAAAAGGCGATACAGCATGCCAAACTGAACGTAATCAACGTTCGCCGAGGATGCGGCTCATGGGAATGCAACTGCGGAGGTGAGCATTCCATACCGTTCAAGACGCGGGGCAAAGCAGGCTCTGTCGAGGTGAAACTTCTGCCCACGCCTGTCGGTGTGGGGATAGTCGCTGACAAGGAGACCAAGAAAATCCTCAAGCTTGCGGGCATAAAGGACGTGTGGTCGAAAATAGCCGGCATGTCCTCTACGAGGATGAACCTCGCTTTCGCTGTTTTTGAAGCCCTGAAAAACCTGAGCAAGACCAAAGGTGACATATGATGTTCGCGGTCGTAAGGGTCAGGGGCGGAATTAAGATGAACTTCAAGATAAAGGACACGCTGACCATGCTGAGGCTGACGCGGGTAAACCACTGCGTCGTCGTCAGGAAGGACCCGAAGATAGAAGGCATGATAAAGAAGGTCAAGGACTTCGTCACCTGGGGCGAGATAAGCGAAGCGATGCTGGTCAAGCTGGTCAGCGAGCGCGGCCGCATGGAAGGCGACCAAAAGCTGGACGAGAAACAGGCGAAGAACGTAGTTGATGCCTTCAGGAAAAAGAAACCCGCCGAAGTCAAAGGCTTCAAGCTGGTCTTCCGCATGAGCCCGCCGAGGAAGGGCTACGACGGCATTAAGACAGCGTATCCGAGGGGAGCGCTGGGCTACCGTGGGGAGAAGATAAACAATCTGCTCGAGAGGATGATGTAATGGCGCACAGAAGGAAGAAAATCGAAAAGAAGCGCGGCATGAGAACCTGCGGAAAGGGCGGCATGAGGAAATGCAGGGGCAAAGGTAATCGAGGAGGCCGCGGCTACTCGGGCTCGAAAAAGCACAGGAAATCCTTCATATTGCAGTTCGAACCCGGCCACCTGGGAAAGCGAGGCTTCAAGCCCAGGAGCGACAAGTGCCTCAGGGAAGTCAGGGCCGTAAATCTCAGCGAGCTCGAAAAACTTGCCGGGGACAAGACTGAAATCAGCCTTGCAGACTTTGGCTTTGACAAAGTGCTCGGCAGAGGCAATATAGCGAGGAACCTGACCGTGAAGGCGCGAGCGTTTTCGAAACATGCGAAAGAGAAAATCGAGGAAGCCGGCGGCAAAGCTGTTTCTGAGTGAGGCGCATGCGAACCTCAAAAAAATGTCCTGTCTGCGGTTCTGATGACGTGACTTTGTGGATGGGCGCCAAGCTGGGCGTACAATATTTCTGCAAGAAATGCAAATATCACGGCCCTCTAGTGGTGGAAGAGGATTCGGAATAGAAACCAAACCTATTTTAGCAAACCTTATAAATATAATTAACAAATTTAACAAAATTAACAACAGGTAATTCTATGGGCCTTGAGGATTCATACATCCAGCTGCTGAAGAGACTGCCTGGCGTTACAGAGCCGATCAAGAGGCAGGGCTTCAAGGAAAGGATGAAGTGGACCGGGATAGCGCTGCTTATTTACTTCCTCATGACGCAGATAACGGTCTACGGCATCTCGAAGACGAATTACGAATATTTCAAATACCTCGAAATCCTGCTGGGCTCGACCTTCGGCTCGCTGGTGACGCTGGGCATCGGGCCGATAGTCACGGCGTCGATAATCCTGCAGCTGCTCGTGGGTTCGAAAATCATCCCCTGGAATTTGTCGGAGGACAGGGGCCGCACGCTGTTCCAGGGCACACAGAAGCTGCTTGCAATATTATTCTGTTTGTTGGAAGGCTATGTTTACGTCGCTTTCGGCGCGATTGCCGCAGAAGCGGGCATGCTGCCGGTCGTCGTCATACAGCTCGCGCTCGGCGGCTGGATCGTCCTCTTCATGGACGAGGTCGTTTCCAAATGGGGCTTCGGCTCGGGCGTAAGCCTCTTCATAGTCGCAGGAGTCGCGAAGACAATAGTTGTGCGCGCCATCAACCCGCTGACATCGGACGGGACGATATCGACAGGCATACAGAACCCGCCGGCGGGCGCGATACCGAACGCGGGCATACTGCTGGGCGCAGGGGAACCGCTCTCCGCCTTCATCGTCATGCTGCCGATAATAGCCACCATAATAGTTTTCATGCTGGTCGTTTATGTGCAGGCGATTCGCGTTGAAATCCCCCTGGCCTTCTCGACCGTCCGCGGCTTCGGCAGGAGGTGGCCGCTGAAATTCCTTTATTCGTCCAACATTCCCGTCATTCTCATCGGAGCGCTGCTTGCGAACGTGCAGGTGTTCGCCAAAATGCTGGCAGAGCGCGGAGGCAACGAATGGCTCGGCGTCTTTGACGCGCAGGGCAATCCGATAGGAGGCCTCATCTTGTTCCTTAGCCACCCGAGAACGACGGCGGTATCAGGCCTCATGATATGCGCGGGCCTGTTCGCGCTGCTGGGCGCGCTGCTTTTTTACTTCAGCAAAAGGTCGGGCGGGGTAAAAATAGTTCTGCTTTCGGGCGTCATAGGCGGCCTGGTCTGGTATTTCGGCATGACGGCAGCGGGCCTGACCTCGCTTATTGTCATCAGCCCGCTTGACGTCGCAAGGCTTCTGACCTACGCGCTCTTCATGATAGGTGGCTCGATAATGTTCTCCGTCTTCTGGGTGAGCACCGCGGGCATGGACGCGAAGACAGTCGCAGGCCAGATAGAATCCACCGGCATGCAGATTCCGGGTTTCAGGCGCGACATCCGCATCATAGAGAAAGTCCTGAACCGCTACATTCCCGCGCTCGCCATACTCGGCGGCGCTGCGGTCGGCTTCCTGGCTGCTTTCGCCGATTTCACCGACGCGCTGGGGACGGGAACAGGCATTCTGCTTTCCGTCATGATCGTCCACCAGTTCTACGAGCAGATCGCCATGCAGCACATGGAAGACATGCATCCAGCGCTGAGGCGCTTCTTCGGGAAATGAAAGGCGCACAAACTCTTCTGGCTGAGTCCGTCATATCCAGAAAAAATATAACTTCTAAAAGGAAAACCGAAAAGGATCTCAGAAGTTCTCGAGCTCTTCCCCGCCTGTTTCCATGCCCGCGACCCTAGGCTTCCT
>CAYGVQ010000006.1:0-14809 GCA_964353515.1 uncultured archaeon | reverse complement strand
AGAAGTTCTCGAGCTCTTCCCCGCCTGTTTCCATGCCCGCGACCCTAGGCTTCCTGAACTTGAAAAACCAGAGGAAGACGATTATGACGATTATTATTACTATTATTATGATGGGCATTGTCATGTCAAGCGGCTGCGCCACGCCGCCTGTCCCCAGGATGGCGAGCTTGGCCTTTGCGCTGTTATAATACTCGTTCGCCTGCTCGTAATTGCCCAGGGAAAGCGCGCTTTCCGCCTGCGAGATGTCGTAATTTATGTCGTCGCTTATGTCCTGCGTGGGGTTGAGTGCGGCCAGGTCCTCGGCCATGGAAGCAAATTCCGCGGAGATGTTTTCAAAGCAGTTCAGTGCCACGAACATCGAGGCCTTCTCGCTGCCGCTGCTGAAGGTTATGATGCCGTTGTATTTTCCGGAAGCGTCCGGCGTAGCGGTTATCTCGAATTCCTGGGCATCGCCGGAAGCGATTGAAAGGCCGCTGACAGGGACATCGATGTTGCCGGCCATGTCAAGGTTTTCAAGGCTCTGCTCGCCGCTGACGCCCGTGTAGACGTTGTCGACTTCATAAGAGAAATCGGCAAGCTCGCTCGTCCCTTTGTTGCGGAGCTTGACAATGTGGCGTATCTCTTCGCCAGCGAGACACTCCTGCGACCAGACAAGCGAATCCGAATCTATTTCCAGCGCTTTCGCTGCAGGCACGCACTGCTGGCCGGGCTCAAGGACGGCGATGGAAACAGGTATGGTAAGCTGGAGGCCCTCGCTTGTCTTCAGCCTGATGCCGCCATCGATTTCTGCCTGGACATCTGGTATCGCTATCTGGATGGTTGTGGATTCCTGCGGCTCAAGATACGAGTCGAGGAGCGTGACATAGCTCATTGCCATGTCGCCCGATACATCGAGCGTTATGTTCGTGGCGTTGGCCCTCACGTTCTTAACGCTTATCGTCCCGCTGAAAGCTTCGGACTTGTTAACTGTTCCTGCAACAGACTCGGGCGTAAGCTGGAAGAATTCGATCAAAGCGAAGGTCGCGGTTTTCGCGAGCGGCGAGGTCGTTCTTATCTCGTAATTGCCCTCGGGCCAGTCGCTTTTCGAATAAAATTCGTATGAAAACGTCCTGTTGGCAGGCACGTCAGCAGAGAAGTCAAGCGCTTTCCTGCCGTCAGGGTATCTGACCTCTCCGATAACAGAGTTGGCATTCGTGGCGCCTGTTATCCTTATTTTTTCCCCTATCCAGTATTCGCTCTTGGCCGCCTGTATGCCAAGGAAATCGCCCGAGGGGATTTCTATCCTTTTGAGAGCGCTGCCGTAGGTGCCGCTGTCGTTCATGATAAAGGTGAAATAATAAACCCCGGGATTCAGGGTAATGTTACCTTCGTATCTGCCATCGGCAATGTCAAAGTCCAGCGGCCTCTCGCTCTGGTATATGCTGAGGTCTTCCTTGTAAATGCTGTACTTCATCATGTCCTTCTGGTCCACGTTGATGTACATGTAAACGGTATTGTCCACCTTGTTGACGCCGCCCATGGGTATCGCTGCCGGGGATATGTTGAGGTAAAGGGTCTTGTTGTAGGTGTGGGTGGGCGTGACAACATAAATATAAAGCTCGGTTTCCTCGGCATTGAAGAACGGTGATGGGCCGCACGTCGCGTTGCCGTCGGTATTCGAGAAATAGCACAGGCCTTTGCCGTTGACGATGGGGAAAGAACCGAGGCCTATGTTGCCGGTGTTGTAAACTGACCACGTCACGCGCATCGGCGCTTCGCTGGTCTTCGGGTCGACCTTTATGACCACCGGCGCATTAACGGAAACGATTTTCTCGTCCGGCAGTATGGTGACATCCGGCACCTCTGCCTTTACCAGATCCGCGCCAAACAATAAAGAGAACGCTATCAGTGAAACCAGAAACAGACCCCAAACCTTGCTCATAATTAATATTGTAAATAGCTGTTAATAAATAATTTGACCTCCGCATAACTTCGACGCTTCGGCAAGACTCAAGCAATATCGAAACAAACTAGAATAGGTTAGAACAATATGATTATTTAAAGGTAAAATTTCAACTCTAAAACAATAATATTTTTGAACTAAAATTTACGGAGGAGGGAAAATAATGAAGATGAACAAGTTAATTTCGGGGTTCTTTTTGTTGGTTTTTATCTTTTTAATGGGCATGGGTGATGTTTCTGCTTTGACAAATGTTACTTCGTGCCAGACGCTTTCTACCGAGAATGAGATTTATGTGATGAATACCTCGATAGACGCAGGTGGTGGAAACTGTTTCACGATTTCTGCCGAAAACATAACGCTCGATCTGTCTGGATATGCCATAAGGTTCGTTAGTGGAAGCGGTTATATCGTGTCAGTCGGCAGGAGTTCAGCCAAAGTAATAAACGGGTCGATAGAGAAGTTCACGACTGGAATTATATTGTCCAATGGAAGCAACATCATTATCGAGGATTTGAATATGTCGGGTTGCATAAGTAAGACAAGTTCTTGTAGGGGCATAGATATGTCGCAGACGGCATACAATTTGACGAACATAACAATCAGTAATGTGAATACTACCAACCTTTACTACGGCATTTATATGAGACAGGGTTTCAACGATACTCTGATAGATGGTTTTTCTGCCGTCAACAACACCTATGGCATATTTATCTTAGGATCTCCATCTGTTCCAATTAGGAATATAACCATCAGCAATGCTGTATTTAGGGATTCTTTGTCGGCAGGAGTAACCTATGGTCTGTCACTTTCTTATGCCAGAAATATAATTGTCAATAATACGGTTGCCATAAATCTGTCTGTTGCTGGTTTTGGATTTTATGTTTCAAACACTAATGACTCCGTTTTTGATAATGTTCATACTTATAATTCTACGTATGGAATAAGGATAAGTAGTACTAATAATGTTAACATAAGCGACTCTGATTTCGTTGACAATAATATTGATTTCTACTCTTCTGGAGGAACGCAGTGCATATATCCGAACATCACAAATGTCACGCTTAGTGAAGGATTTGGGGTTTTGTTTTCTGCGAATTCGCCAGTCGTTGTAGAAAACGACTATGACTATAAGAAAATAATCTATCTCTGCAATGCAAGTAATTCGGTAATAAGGAACATAGTGTCTGACGGTAAAGGAAGTAATCAGTTTTTAAATATTCAATCATCAAATAATGTTTCGGTTGAAAATATTACTTTAAACAACTTTGATGGGCTTAGTAGTGGGGTAATTGTTTATGGTGGCGGCGGCAATAACTCATATTTCAAAAATGTTTCGGTATTTAATGCTGGAAACTTCAGGAGACCATGGAACAGTTTAGAGATTGGAATAACAGCTTTATTAGGTTCTAATAATGTTTATGACGGCATAAATTTGGAGAATGTGAGCATATTTGACACATTCGGGAACACTTCTGAAGTTTGGTCAGTTGCTTTTCTTGTTTTTTCAACCTTAGCAAATCCCAATAACATATTCAGGAATTTCAAAATAAATTGTGGAAATAATTGTCAGGGAATGGAATTTGATGGGCGAAATAATGTTATAACGATGGAAAATTTATACAATTTTGACATCAGAGGTTCGAGCGGAGGGCTTGTCAGTGATACTAGCTCGAACAGGTCAATAATTGTGAACATATACAATTCAACCATATCAAGCGACAGAGAAAACACTGGGATATTTATCTATAATTACAGTAGGACAACGGGTAACGCAACATACAACCTTTACAATACGACCGTCGATGACTACAACATAGCTAACACCATGATTAATAGAATCAATGTGTTTTGGAATCTTAATGTGAATAATCCGCTTTCGGCTTTGGTGAGCATAAAGAATGCAACAGATGATGAGATTTCATCATTCTCTGATTCGAGAGACTTGTGGTTGATGGAATATTCCGCGACCGATGGGAACTTAAGAACAAACTCCACTCCTCACACGATAACAGCGAGCAAGGAAGGCTACAAGAATCTGACAACTGATGAAATAACAATGGACACAAACAAAGCAATTACCATTGGTATGAATGATAATGGTCAGACTTGTGCAACCAACAGCGAATGCTCATCGTGCTTCTGCAGAGACGGCGTATGCTGCGAAAGCGCTTGTAATGGTGTTTGCGAAAAATGCAATCTGCCCTACAGGCTAGGCAACTGCGATCCAGTCTCAGCAGGCCAGGATCCGGATGACGAATGCCCGACAGACCCTGTATCAACCTGCCAAAGGGCAGGCTTTTGTTCGGGAGCAAGAAGCTGTGCACTTTATGCCACCGGGACAGTATGCAGCCCGGCATTCTGTTCAAGCGCAACCTCCAACCTTGAAGATATGTGTGACGGGCTTGGCACCTGCATAGACAACGGTATCCTAGACTGCATGCCCTATATTTGCAATCTAGCCAGCGGCTTATGCATAACAAGCTGTGCTGCAGATGCAGACTGCCAGCCAGGCTATGTATGCGACTCGGGAACAGGAATATGCAGCACCGCTCCTGATACTGATGGCGACGGCATACCAGATGCCATGGATAATTGCCCAGCGGTTCCAAATCCTGACCAAGCAGACTGCAACGGAGATGGGATTGGAGATGCCTGTGATCCGATAAATCCTAGCGCAGAAGATGCTGTCTGCGATGGTGTTGACAATGATTGTGACGGGCTGGCGGATGATGGCTATGTCCCAACTCCTACAGTATGCGGTTCGGGGGAATGCACCGCCAGCGGTGAAGTGATATGCGAGTATGGCGTCTTGCTGGATACATGTATATCAGGGGCGCCGGGCCCAGAATTATGCAACGGCCTGGATGATGACTGCGATGGGGAAATAGATGAGGATTTAAGCCAGGCATGTTATACAGGTCCTGAAGGCACACATGATGTTGGATTGTGTCATGCAGGACAGATGACTTGTGTATCAGGAACATGGGAAAGTTGTGTTGGAGAAGTAATCCCTCAATCAGAAGTATGTAATTTGTTGGATGATAACTGCGACGGTGTTATAGATGCTGACTTATGTACGCCAGGGGCATGCGAAGAAGGTGGACTTATGCTTTTTGAGAACTGTCTAGGTAGCAATAATATTTGTTCTGGACGTGATATGAAAGCATGCATCAAAATGCTATCATCCTTTTATCAAGAACGTTACCAGGGAGTGCAGTACAGTGGATGTGACGAGGCTGTTCAAAGCCTTTTAGAATGCTCAACTAACGAAGGGTGCTGCCTTGAGGAAACAGAAACAGAACAGGAACAATGCATGCAAACTAGCTGTTACGAGCTTTATGCAAATGTGTATCCTATTGACGAAGATAATGACAATTATAATGAGTTGTATGATTGCGATGATAATAATGACCAGGTAAAGCCGGGTCTCGCAGAAGTCTGCGATGGTTTGGATAACGACTGTGATGGTATTATAGACAACGAAGGAAACTCTTTATGCAGCGATGACGGACTGTGGTGTAATGGTGAGGAGATTTGTGGTGGTGCGAATGGTTGTACGCACAGCAATCCTGTAGACTGTTCACAATACAACCTAGCACCAATAGCGACATGTTTCAATTCACCGGATGACAACATTTACACATGGGACTATTTCGCAGGTTTCATTTCCGTCTGCGATGAAAATGCTGATGCATGCACCACAGGAGGGGCGGTCGATTTGACGCATGCATGCTCTGTGGACCTGTGTTCTGCAGAATGCGACGCGACGCGCGAATGCCTGGACAGCTCCTGTTCAGAAACGTACCAAGACTATTGCGAAAACAAAAAACTTGTGGAATATGATGGTGATAAGATTCTGGATTCGACATTAATAGAGAAGTACTGCGACAACTCTTGCTTGGAGGATTGCACCTGCACGAAATGCGTTGCTGATTGCTCGCCTCCTCCAATAAATGCTTATTGTGTTAAGGGCATTTGTGGCGCTGCATGCGACAGCGATGATGATTGCGCAGCAACCGAGTGTGATAATCTGGATGGCTGCTACTATAACGGAGTTCAGATCGCTTATGGAATTTTAAGGGACCACAGCGATGTTGCAAATACCTGTCTGAATGACTGCTCGTGCGAGGCGAGAGAATGCAGCGTTTATACAGAAGAAACAGACGGGGATGGCGATGGCTATTCTGTAAGCTGCGGCGATTGCGATGATAACGACAACACTATCTATACGGGTGCGCCCGAATTATATGACGAGAAGGACAACGACTGCGATGGCTTAATTGACGAGGATCTTGTTGACAAAGAGAAACCGGTCACGACCGATGATTATGCGTATGACGGCATATGGAGCAACAATGATGCCAGCATAACCATGACAGCAACCGACCCGGAGCCGAGCTCCGGAATTGAGTTCACCAGGTACTGCATAGACAACGCAAACACCTGCGCCCCGGCAACAGACTACTCAGCGCCGGTCAGCATTACAACAGAAGGGACATCATATCTAAGATACGCCAGCAAAGACGTGGCACAAAACCTTGAAGACACCAAGCAGGCGGTGGTGATGCTCGACAAGACGCCTCCCATAGCAGATATAGAGATTTCAAGCGCTGACAATGCTGACTGCAACTTCTGGTTCCAGTGGTGGATCGATAACGGGGCCATCAGCTGGGATATAGTGCACGGCTGCGCAAAGGTGGGCGGGGCAATACAGGATCTAATTTCAGGGGTAAAGACCTACACCCTTAGGCTCATCGACAGCAACGGGACTGTTGTGAGGGAAAGCACCAATGAACCGATAATCTACAACTTTGAAACATCAGAAAGGGTGTGGAAGGCCGTCGTCGAAGCCTATGACAACGCAAACAACTACGTGACCGCCTCAAGATTCCTGTACGAAGACGACGACCAGGACGTGTCCGTGCTGTACCCGAACGGCGGGGCTCCCGACCTGTTCGACCAGTGCCCGGCAGAAGTCCCTTCGCTCGACCAGAACAAAGACGGCTGCCAGGACGTACCAGGCACGAACTCGGAAGCGGTGAGCTGGTGCATTGACACGTACTCCGGAAGAGCTGACACAAGCCTTAATCCAACAACAGTCGCAACAACATTTGGAACCAGCTATTACAAGGGGTCAAAACTTTGGAATAATTTGGACTCAAAAATAAATTCAGGCGTTGCAACAGCATACGCCCTCAACGTTATAGACAAGCAGGGCCAGTACAAAGACGAGATACACTGCTCGATAGACGCGTCCAACATAACAACTTCCTCGGGCATCGTGCTAAACTATGAGAAAAGGGACTACACGAAGCTCGTGTACAAAAACATAAAAGGCACGCTGAGGGTGAAAGAGAACTACCACACCCACGAGCTGAGCGACGGGACAAAAATAAACGCCTATATGCACTATGACGAGAACAAAGACACCAGCAAACTGCAGCTGATCTACAGCAACGAGGACAGGAAGAATGCCTGCGAAGACGAAGCCAGGCTGGCCAGGGACGCCTGCAAACAGGCATGCGGCAAGGACAAAACCTGCAAAAGGGAGTGCGATACCGCCTACAAGGCCAGCGCAGACGACTGCAGGGACGCCTTCAGGTACTCCATCAAACAGGAATACCAGGGCTACAGGACATTGTCAATCTATGACATAATGAAGCTGGTGGGCTACGAGTAAATGCCCCGGGGACGGACCGGACGCAGAAAAAATAAGCAATATAAAGCGGGAATCTACCCTATTATCAAGGTGATTTTTATGACCATTGAGATGAAGGATTTCGAGAAGCTTGAGCTCAAAGTCGGAGAGATAATAAGGGTCGACGAGATAGCAGGAGCGGATAAACTCTACAAGCTCGAGGTCGACATCGGCGGCAGGCAGATAACGCTAGTGGCCGGCATAAAGAAGCAATACAAGAAGGAGAAGCTGCCCGGCAAGAGGATCGTCGTCGTCACGAACCTGAGGCCGACGACCATCCGCGGCATCGCATCGGAAGGCATGCTGCTCGCTGCGGTCAAGGGCAACAAGGTGAACCTCGTCACCATCGACGGCGACGCTGAAGTCGGCAGCGACGTGGCGTAAGCCGGTGCCTGCCCGGAAAAGTAAAGCTGTATTAAATGCTATATTAAATAGGCGCTGACGATGTCGCCCACTCTTGTGCCTTCAGGCATGTTCGTCCCGCGGTTAAGATGCACGGGGGAGGCGTTTTTGTAGTCAAATCTGATGCCTCCCGCTGATATTTCTATGACCAGATAGCCAGGGCAGGTGGAAAAGTCGCGTCTTTCATAATCTCCATAATCTTTCCTGAACAAAGGCTCCCTGAACCAGTCGGTTTCTGCGTCGTGCTTCGTAGAGCCTGCGCAGACAGCGTGCAATTCCCTGCCGTCATCGCAAATACCGATTTTCTTCCCCTTGAATATGTGATCGTGGCCATAGACTTCCGCATTAACGCCTCTCTCCTTTAAAGTCTTGGTATGATAAACCTGTTCAATTCTTCGAGGGTCGACCTTGAGATGCGCGCCTCCTTTTTCTTCTAGGAATTTGTTCATCTCATCGTAATATTCACTGGTGAAGCCCATCCCTCTACCGTAAGCGTAATCATGCCCTCCCTCTATCTTGCAATCAGACTCCGTGGGCCAGCCTCCGAATATATGATGTAAAAATACCAGCCTGAAAGAAGCGTCTTTTTTAAGCGTGTCAGCGAGCCATTTTGTCTGCTTCTCGCCCGCTGTCCATTCCTCAGGCTTCTTGGGATAGAAACTGTAGCGCGTGCTGTCCATGATGGCGCACAATACTTCAGGCTTGGTCTCAAAAAAGTTGTTCATGCCGCCCCAGCTTATCGGGTAGTAGTTCTCGTCGGGCGACCCTCCGTGCATCATACCGGGCAAAGGAAGATATTTCTTTCTCCACTTCATCGCGTACTCCAATGTCCCCACCCATCCGCACTCTCCATCATGATTCCCCAGTGCAGAGTACCATGGTATGTGGGCCATGACGGCGGAATGTATTTTTCTATGACCGAGACGAGACACTCTGATTATCTCATCTTTTTGAGCGGGCGTGGTGTCCTGTTCTTTGATCTGCCAGATGTCTTCCCATGTGTGGCCGAAGCCGACGATTTTGTCTCCGGTATTAATTATGAAATCAGGGTTCTCATGATTGACTATATACCACATCGCGCTTGCCATGTTGAAGCCGTTCATCAGGCGTTTCAAATCCCCAGAAGGCTGAAAATCCGGATTGTTGACGAGCTTGCTCAGTAAAAGCCTGTTGACGTATTCGCCGTTGTTCCTCATGTCCCAGATAGCAGGGTTATTCAGGTCTTCTTTTCTGAAGCCACGGTCATCTCGGAGGTGGGCGTCAGAGAGAACTATTATTTTTACCGGGCCGTCCTTGAGGCTGTTGAACGGCGTTTTCACGTGCCTGTAGCAGGTCTCCTCGGTCCCGCCTTCTGGTTTTTTGTAGATGAGCTTGTATTTGAGGATGTGAGGTATTTTGAAAAAACAATCTCGCAGAGGTATGTCCACAGCGCCGTTGACGTTATATAATTTCCTTGATATGGTGTTTATGCTCATATCTGCATCCGTGAATTTTATCGTGAGTTCAGGGATGGTGACGTCATCCCTGGTTATGACGCTGAGATAAGGCTCCTTTCCCTTGAAAACTATCCTTTCGCCTACTTCGAAAACATGCGGGTTGTAAGGCGTGCCGTATTCTCCGCAAAAATCTTTTATCTCCCTTACCCTGTCTGCGTTGATATTCTCCGTGTCAGAAGCAGGTACCTCGCTGCCGAAAAGCCGGCCTGTAGTCTCCCTTTCCCATTTCCGGGTGTCGACCGCTGCTCCGGCCGCGAACGCCCCCGCTGCTTTCAGGAAAGCCCTTCTCTTCATCTTTTCACCTGGTTTTCCGATTGTTATAAGGCAGTAAATTTTTTAAGGCGTTCCTGCCCCAGAAATTGCCCATGGGAAGGGCAAACGCCAGAAATAATTTCTTATATCAGGCAACAAATTAATTATATGCACGATTATGTTCTGCCTTTCGGGCCCCAGCACCCGGCCCTCATCGAACCCGCGCACATAAGACTGCGCGTCGACGGGGAAACGATCGTCGGCTCCGAACTCGTTCTCGGCTACAACCACAAGGGCATCGAGAAATCGTTCGAAAACCGCTGGTGGGCGAAAGGCGTTTACCTGAGCGAGCGCGTGTGCGGGATTTGCGGGCACTACCACACGTCCTGCTACTGCCAGGGCATCGAAAGCATGATGGGGCTTGAAATCCCCGAGCGGGCGCAGTACATCCGCGTGATAATAGGCGAGCTCGAGAGGCTGCATTCGCACATGCTCGCGCTGGGGATTGTCGCCTGGGAAACCGGCCTTGACACGCTGTTCCATTACATGTTCCGCGACCGCGAGCTGGTCATGGACGCGCAGGAGCTGCTGGCAGGGAACCGCGTGCATTTCGTGATGAACGTGATTGGCGGCGTCAGAAAGGACATCAGCCTCAAGCAGGAAGGGGAGACGGAAAGGAAGCTGAAAAAGCTCGAGGAGCGCCTTGATTATTATATGCGGCTTTTCAGGAACGACGCGTCCTTCAAGAACAGGACCAGGCATGTCGGCCATCTCTCGCACCAGAAGGCGAAGGAGCTCACCCCCGTCGGCCCGAACATCCGTGCGTCAGGGATAGACTATGACGTCCGCGAGACGGGCTACCTCGCTTACAAACACCTGAAGTTCAGGGCGGTGACAGGCCGCGGAGGCGACGTGCTGGAACGCTGCCTTGTCCGCCTGAGGGAATGCAGGCAGTCGATAGACCTTATACGCGCCTCGCTCGACAGCCTTCCCAAAGGCGAGCTGGCGCTGAAGGTGCCAAGCATAATCAACATAAAGGAAGGCAAGGAAACGGTCTCGCGCGTCGAAGCGCCGCGCGGAGAGCTGATATACTACATCCGTTCGGCGGGCGACAGGCCATACAGGGTCAAGATACGCACGCCGACTTACCAGACCTTCCACATCCTTGACGAGGTGCTGAGGGGCTGCAGCATACCTGACGTGCCCGTCATAGTCGCCTCGCTGGACCCGTGCTTCTCCTGCACGGACAGGATGACCGTCGTTGATGTGAACACGCGAAAAGAGAGCGTAGTCACGAAACACGACATACTGCACATGAGGGATGGTGACCATGGCCGCTGAAGCGCTCGCCTACGACCTTTTCCAGCTGCTGATATTCCCGGGTTTCGCCGCAGCGTTTTTCATAGGCTTTTTGTACATCGGCGTCATGAGGAAAATCTCCGCGCGCATGCAGCACAGGGTAGGCCCGCCTGTCTGGCAGCCGTTCCTCGACTTCTTCAAGCTCATGTCGAAGGAGAACATCACCACGCGGGACACGATGGGTTTGATCGCGACGCTCTGCCCGATAGTCTCGTTCGCCGCCATGCTCACGGTCGCGATGTTCATACCAATCGCCGGCTTCCAGCTGCTCTCGTTCGACGGCGGTCTTTTCGTCGTTATATACCTGCTGATAACATCCTCGGTTTTTTTCGCCATCTCTGGCTTTGCCGCAGGCAACCCCTTCGCATCGGTAGGCAGCATACGCGAACTGACGCAGCTTTTCGCTTACGAATTTCCTTTCATTGTTGCGCTGCTCACGGTCGGCGTGCTTAGCGCATTCGAACTCACGCCGTATTTCGCCCTTTATTTCCCCTTCACCTTTTTCGCCTTCCTCATGGGCGCTATGGGGAAGCTTGCGCTGCCGCCCTTCCACATTCCGGAGGCGGAGCAGGAGATTGTCGCAGGCCCGCTCACGGAGTACAGCGGGCCGAGGCTTGCGCTGTTCGAGCTGGCGAGAGCGACGAGTTTCTGGGTGATGATATCGCTCGGGGCAGTCCTCTTCCTTGCAGCCACCAGCCTTTTGATGTTTGCCGTGAGTTCGCTCATCCTTTTGCTCGTGCTGACAATATTCAGGGTCGTTTTCGCGAGAGTGAGGATCTCCCAGGCCTTCAGAATCTACTGGTTCATAGTCGGCCCGCTCGCCGTGATCGACCTCATACGAGCAATAGTGCTGCTGTATTAAGGTGGAAATATGAATCTGCTGCCGGAAGCGCTGAAACGCGCGCTGTCAAAGCCTTCGACGAGAAGATACCCGAAAGAAAGGCCGAAACTGCCCGAAGGCTTCAGGGGCAGGATCTGCTGGAACAAGGACACGTGCATCTTCTGCATGAGCTGCGCCGTCAACTGCCCCGTGAACGCGATAACCATAAACAAAGAGGCGAAGACATGGACAATAGACGTGGGCAAGTGCATCTTTTGCGGCCGCTGCCACGACGTCTGCCCTACAAAACCGAAGTCCGTTTACAACTCGGACATGTACGAGCTTTCTGCCTACGACAAAGCAGAATTCAGTCTCACCTTCAAAAAATAACAGGCCCGGTCATTTCTTTCTGATGCGGTCCGAAAATTTCTTTAGCGGGTTGGCAAGATACGCCAGTTCCGTTTCGAGCGAGGTGTACAGCGTCTTTTGCATGTAAAGCCTGGCCATGAGTTTTGCAAGCCTTTCGCCGGCCTCCCTGACCTGCGGACTCATGGGCTGGCCGAACTCGTTGTTTTTCTTCTGTATGCCTATTATCGTCACGCCGCTTCTTACAGGCTGGTCTGCCTGGTAAAGGCGCAGGAAAAGGGTAAGAGGGGTAGTATGGGTTGAAATGAAAGACTCCTTTATCTGGTATTCCCTTATGTATTTTATGGCGCCGGGGCTTTTCTTGAAATCCGCCGCATCCACTATTATCAGCATGGAAGGCAGGAACTCCCTTATCTCTTTCACATGGTTTTCAGGCACTGCTGCTTTTATGAAAAGCAAGGCCCTGTCGTCAGCGAATTCCTTCGCAAGCCTGTCGACGACGTACCATCCCACGCCGTCGTCGCCTTTCATGTCATTCCCTATGCCCAGGAACGCGAAACGATAGTCTTTGCGCTCGACGGAAAATGCCTTGAAGATGTCGGCAACGTCCCTTATGTATTTCTCGTCCTTATGGCTCATGGACGGCAGATTTTTCCGGCTTTTCTTTTTAAGAATCCTGAATTTTGCGGAAAGCTTTTGGGCGAGCGAACGAAGTTCCATATCCTATACTTTGTTTGCACCTCTTAAAACACTTAGGAATTAAAAGGGTCGCAACCAATTAATTATATGCTTGAGTCCATACTGGATTTCCATGAGGTAGACAAGTCACCTTACCTGACGTTCGTGTGGGCGCTGCTGATATCGACCGTGGGCATACTGCTTTCAACCCAGCTTTTCTACAAGGTCACCATATCCGACGTTTCCTTCAACCTCACGGGCATGTTCTCGGTCATATTCACGATAATACCCTCGGTCTATTTCCTTACGACGGTGATAGTGCAGGAGGAGAAGATGGAGGAAGAGGCTTGCCTGAAGCATTACCAGAAAAAGTTTTTCGAGAGGCACGAGAAGGACATACTGATGTTCCTGTTCTATTTCCTAGGCGTAACCTTCGCCTTCGCGATTTGGTCCTTCGTGCTGCCGGCGGATTTCTTCCAGGTGCAGCTGGTGAAAATCCACGAGATACGCGCCGCCATGTCAGGCTACGTAACCGGCACGATAACCAAGGGCAGTTTCACGTCTTTACTGGCGATATTCTCCAACAACATCGAGGTCATGGTGTTCGCCTTCATCTTCTCGCTCCTGTTCGGATGCGGGGCGATTTTCATAATAGTATGGAATGCGTCTATTCTCGGGACTTGCATAGGAGAACTCTCGAAAAACGTATTCGAGGTTCCGATGGTATCGCTTTCCTTCCTGCCGCATGGCATACCTGAAGTCGTGGGTTACCTGTGCGCCGGCCTTGCTGGCGGCCTCATGTCGGCAGCGGTGCTGAGATGCAAGAGCTCGGAGGTCCTGAAAATCATAGTGTTCGACGCGCTCAAGATCATGCTGGTGGGCGTGTTTTTCATCCTCATCGCGGCCGGCATAGAGGTTTATTTCTAGCTTCTACCTGCTCCACCATAATCGTCAATTGACGAATTAATGTTTATATGGGAGGCGCTGCCAAATATTTAATTAAGGGGTGTCTATATGGTAGATGTGTGGTTCGCCATTGCGACACTGCTCGCACCGGTATTTGCAGAATATGCGAAAATCAGGGTAAAAGCAGAGAGGCAGTTCAACTTCATAGCCGCTGCGGGGATTTTCTTTTTGCTGGCGTTGGCCTTTAACGCTAGTTTCCTCGCGCTGGCAGGAGGAGCAGGGATCTACGGACTGTATCTCTTCGAGTTCCTTGGATGGATCTTCTTGCTGGTCGGTGTGCTCTGGGCAGTGTTCGGTGGCCTGATAAAGTAAGCAGCACTTGAACCGAGAAAAATAGCGGGACACTTTTTTCTTTTTTTTATTTTACTTCTTCTCTGGCGATATAGCATGCGGTCGGTATTTTTGAAGAAGCGACCTTCAAGGCTTTCTTGGCGAGCGCCTCGTTCGCGGGCGAAACCCTCATCTCAAGTATTTTCTGGTCGGCTTTCACCTGCGCAGCGCTGCCTATGGGCCTTCCAAACGACTGCCGCATGCCTGTCTGGAAACGGTCAGCGCCCGCGCCCGTCGCCAGCGGGTTTTCCCTTAGAACATGATGGGGGTAGACAAGCACCCTGAGGAAGAAGCCTTCCTCTCCGACGACCCTTTCAAGCGGCTTTGAGGCAGCGAGCCTCATGGCTTCGAGGGCGTTGTCCCTTATCTGAACCGCCTGCTTGGCCACCAGGTAAAAAGTGAGCGTGAACTCCGGTTTTTCCTTGCCGGCGTTGAACCTGTGAATCTTCTGCGGAGGAACGCCTTTCACGTACCCTTTGCGCGGCTTACTGATCGATATC
>CAYGVQ010000005.1:9414-18956 GCA_964353515.1 uncultured archaeon | reverse complement strand
AGGCCAAGGATATCGGACTCTCGATCCGATGACCCGGGTTCGACTCCCGGCCGGGGCATTAATTTTGTTTTGCTCATAGCGTTTTTCTGAAATAGTTGCCAACCCGTTGAGGTGTAATATATTTAAATACCCGTCCCAATACATTATCAATATTCTGAGGATACGGATTTCTTTGTCGGGTGACATGTGAGTGTGATAATTATGACTGAGAGAAAAATAGAGACGTTGAAGACAGGCACGACTACGGTCGGCATACTAGGCAAGGACTTCGTTGTCTTGGCCGCAGAGAGGAAAGCGACCATGGGCTACCTCGTCGCGAGCAAGCACACGAAAAAGATAATGCAGGTCGCCGACCACGCGGCCATGACCATCGCAGGCAATGTCGGCGATGCGCAGGCGCTGGAAAGATACATCAAGGCAGAAATAAAGCTTTACGAGCTGGAAGAGTCCAGAAGGATATCGATAAAGGCCTTGTCAACGCTGGTCGCCAACATACTTTATGCGAGGAGCTATTACCCGTATTATGTTCAGTTGCTTATAGGCGGGCATGACGGCAAACCGAGGCTGTATTCGTTCGATCCGTCAGGTTCTATGATCGAGGAAAAGGAATACTTTTCCACGGGTTCGGGCTCGGTGATTGCGCTTGGCGTTCTGGAGGACAAATACAAGGAGGGCATTGATCTGGAAGGCGCCAAAAAGCTTGCCGCCCGTTCGATAAAGGCCGCGATCGAGAGAGATATCGCATCCGGCGGGTCAGGGGTTGACCTTGCCGTGATATCGCAGAAAGGCTTTGCCTTGGTGCCGGAAGACGAAGTAAAGAATCTGATGAAATAAGCTGCAAGGCTGCATATTCAAATTTTAAAAGACAGAGGAGATTTTAGTGAGCGATATTCTGAAGGAGCTGCAGAAAACGCTGCCGAAAGACGCGCAGATAACGGAAGTCAAGTTCGAAGGGCCGGAGATAGTGCTGTACACCAAAAACCCGGATTTCTTCAGGGATCACGAGCGCGTCGTGAGGGAAATGGTCTCGAACCTGAAGAAAAGGATAGAGGTGAGGCCAGACTTGTCCATAACGATGGACATGGAGAAGACCAAGAAAAAAATAAAGGAAATCGTGCCTGAAGAAGCCGGCATTCGCGAAATCTATTTCGAGCCGGAGCTGGGGAAGGTCGTCATAGAATCTCAGAAACCTGGGATGGTCATAGGCAAGGGCGGCGAGACGTACAGGAAGATAAAGAGCGAAACGCTGTGGCTGCCAAAGATAGAGAGGGCGCCGGCGATTGAAAGCGCGATAGTCAGGGCTGTTCGAAATCTTCTGCACACCGAAATCGATTACAGAAAGAAATTTTTGAACTCGATCGGCCAGAAGATTAACGCGCCGAAAAAGGAAATACCTGACCGCTGGATAAGGCTTGCATGCCTCGGCGGCTTCCGCGAGGTCGGCCGCTCGTCAATGCTGGTCGAGACGCCTGAATCAAACGTCCTTCTCGACTGCGGGGTCAACGTAGCTTCGGACAATTTCCCTTATCTAAGCGTTCCTGAGTTTGACATCGAAAAACTTGACGCAGTCGTTGTTTCCCACCCGCACCTCGACCACTGCGGCTACGTGCCTTGGCTCTATGAAAACGGCTACAGCGGTCCGCTGTATTGCACAGCTCCCGCGCGCGACCTGATGGTGCTGCTCTGCCTTGATTATGTTGACATATGCCACAGGGAAGGTAAGGAAGTCCCGTACACCAAACGCTCTATAGAAAAGGTCGTGAAGCACACCGTCGCGCTGGAATACGGCGAGGTTTCTGACATGACGACTGATATCCGCCTTACGCTGCAGTCGGCGGGCCACCTGCTCGGCTCTGCGCTGACGCACCTGCACATAGGCGAGGGTTTGCATAACATATTGTATTCTGGCGACCTTAAGTTCGGGCCTTCAAGGCTGTTTGAGCCGGCCTTCACCAATTTCACAAGGGTCGAAACCCTTATACTCGAATCTACATACGGAGGGGCGAATGACCTACAGCCTCCGAGAAAGGACTCGGAAGAAAAGCTTTTGAGGGTTATAAAGGAGACCGTGGACAGAGGGGGAAAGGTGCTTATCCCTTCGTTCGCTGTCGGCAGGGCGCAGGAAATAATGTGCATCCTTGCTGACGGCGGCTTCAACAGTCCTGTTTACCTGGACGGCATGCTGTGGGACGCGACTGCGATTCATACAGCGTATCCTGAATATCTTTCGCGTTATTTACAGCGCCAGATATTCCACCAGGGCAACAATCCTTTCATATCCGAAATTTTCAAGAGGATTACCGCCCCGAAAGAGAGGAACGATCTCATAGGCTCGAGCGAGCCCGCTGTCGTTCTCGCGACATCCGGCATGCTGGTGGGCGGGCCGGCACTGGAATATTTGAAAGCGTTCGCGGCGGACAAGAGAAACACGCTCGTTTTCGTGGGCTACCAGGGCGAGGGTTCGCTGGGAAGAAGGATACAGAAAGGCTGGAGGGAAATCCCGCTTTCTTCAGCGAATGGCAAGACTAGGACCATAAACATGGAGATGGGAATCGAAACAGTGGAGGGCCTGTCAGGCCACTCGGACAGGAAACAGTTAATAGCTTTCGTCAACCGCCTTTCTAGCAGACCGGAGAGGATAATCTGCAACCACGGCGATGGCTACGCGACCATGGAGCTTTCGCGCGACCTCCACAAGTACAACAAGGTCGAGACCCTCTCCCCGAAAAACTTGGAAGTCATCAGGCTGAAATAAAAATGAACATATAATTTATCTACTTATTTCAACAGCGACACATTTTCCAGAAACACAAGTCGCATTAGGAGCACGGGCACACATATCAATCATCCTGCTGCAAAATTTTACATATTCTTTCATTTTATCATAAAAAAGATTTTTATCTACATTTTTGTTTATGAAATGATAGCATCCGAATTCTATGTAAGAACCACCTAACATAATTACACTACAATCAGAATCTTCTGCGCAATAGTTTGCTTTTTCAAGATCGCTTTCTATTCCGTTGTACATCAATTTGCACAAAGGTGATATATCTGGTAATAAGAATAAAATCCCAACCAATGCAGCAATTGCGATTATGATCGCGACAATTCTAATGTTCATTGTTAATAGCCATATCACAGGATATTTAAAGTTGTAAATATTATGCAATCTGGGTATTTAGTTGACTAACTAAACCAAACTATCAAAAAGCAAAAAGGAAGTTAAATAACAGAAAGGCTTCACTTCAGAACCCTTGCATGCTCGGGCGCAAGTATCAGCCAGTCCTGCTCGACGCCGATGATTTCCCCGTTCTGGGCGAGCACGGTTTTCTTCAGTTTCTCTACCGCTCTCTTGAGTTCTCCCAGATCCTTTTCCTTCAGGGTCTTTATCTTAAGGAAAACCAGCGAGCCCTCTCTCACGACCTTCAGTACCTTGTCGGTATCTGCAAAGTCTTCAAGCTTTTCTATCGCAATGCCTATCTTGCCCGGAACTCTTGATTCCCCGACCCCGACCTCGACAAATTCCTCTTTCGGCACGTCGGTGTCCTGCACGTCCCTGACTATGCTCCTCCTGAGCTTGTCCAGCACCATATCAAACCCTCCCTTGGCATTAAAACAACAATTAGGTTGTTAAAAATATAATAGCGGGAAGATTTATAAAAGCTTATTCATGCAAAGCAGAATACGCAAACTAATTATTTGCTCAGTTCCTCGAGCTTGGAAACGACGTCCCAGATTTTTGTCCGGGCGTACAGGGAAAGATTCGGGTCATTCGATGCATCATCCAGCATGCTTATCATTGTGGAAATTTTAACGCCGTCGCTCTCCTTCTCGTCCTTTATGACCTTTATAGAGTCCTCTATTGCGGCCTTCACATTGCGGGGGACCCCCCTGTCTTTCATCACATCTTCCAGCAGCTCAAGCGCTTTGTCAATTTTGCCCATATCATCACCCTGCTTCGGATGAGGGCTTAACCTTTATGATTCTGGTCCTCAGTTCCTCTATTTTTTCTTTGAGCCTCGCTTCCTGCTTCTCCAGCGTTTTGACCCTGAGGTTTACCGTGTTTTCCTTTTCTTCCAGGTCTTTCTTTGCAGCTTCCGTGTCCGCCCTTATCAGTATGGGACCCGAAAGCTTGTAGACGGATTTCTCCTTGGTTTTGCCAATCTCTTCGAGCGATTTCTTGATTTCGTTCAGCTCGAACATCAGTGCCGTTTTCTGCACGAGGATGTTCTGTATCTGCTGGCTGTAAAGCTGCGCCTGATTCAGAAGCTGGGACGATTCTTCTTTCTCCATTCAGCTCACCTCGCCATGACCCTTCTCGGAAGGGATGGCCTTTTCTTTTCCAAAATTCTGTAACCGCAGTAAGGGCATATTATCTTCTTCGCCTTTTGCAAATCGACTTCCACGACCTTTCCGCAGTTCAGGCATTTGTAACCATAATCCTTTTTTTCCATGACATCACCCTGCTATGTCCCCGGGTCATATGCCCTGCCGGCGAATTTGAGGCCGCATTTTTTGCAGTGCCATATGCCAGGCGAAATCCTTTTCATCCCAACCTTGAGACAGCGCGGGCAGGTCTTTTTGCTCTTCTGAGACCTCTCGATTTCCAACAGCCTTTTCTTTATACCCCTGCCGTACCTGACTCCAAATCTTCCGGTCGAGCCTACTTTCTTTGTCCTTCCCATACGCATCCGTTCCTGGTTTTGAATTTTATGATTTTTTGTTTTCAACCTTATAAATGTTTTTTGATGAGTTCCCTTATCTCTTTGCCCTTCTTCAGCGAAAGCTCCGCGGCCTCTTCTATCGTCTCGAAACTCAGGGAGCAGGCGCTTCCTTTCTGCATCGCGCAGATGTTGCCGTGCGAGGTCGTGGTTATGGTTATCCTGCCGTCCATCGCTTCCTCTTCCTCGATGTTCGGGTCAGCCAGAAGTTTGTCTTCGAGGATGACGCATGTTACAGGAACAGGCATGTCCTTCAGCGGCAGTTTCGCGTCGGTCTTCTCGTAAACGATCTTGTCTTCCTCGTACTTCGGCATCCTTGCGCTGTGCAGCGCCGCTATCGCGGCTATGCCTGCAGCGTCTATCAGGTTGCCGTCGTGGCTGAGCGGCTGGATGTCAACCATGACCATCCAGACTTTTTCGCCTTTCTTTATGCAGAGTTTTTCGGTGTCGATGCATTTCGCTTCGCGGATGCCGCGGTCGACAATCCTTGCAAGCTCTATGGCGTTTTCCCTTGGCGGACCGAGCTCGAATTCAGGCGAGGCGACCGGCGAGAATTCCGCATTCACCATGAGAACGCCTTCGTTGGGCGTGTCAGGGAACGGCTCTCCGACATTCAGCTTGACTCCTACGATGACTTCGGTGCCTCCTATCTTGACCCTTGCCGAGCCCTCTGCCTGCTCAATGGGGTTGAGCTCTATTTCTATCTTCCTGTATTCGTCGGGTTTCCTGCCGTCAAGTCTCATGCCCTTGGAAACGTGACTGATGATGTATTTTTTCTGGAAGTTCATTCGAATCCCTCCTTTGACCATTTTTCAAGCAGCGCCTTTCTCTGATGCTCGTAAAGCTTTTCGCATCCCTTCACAGCGAGCTTTATCACCTGTTTCATGTCGTCTTTCGAAATGCTTCCGTCCATCTGCAGCAGCGTGAATTTCTTCTCGCGCGGCATGTAGGCGATGGGCAGGTCGCATTCTGTTATTTCCTCTTCCTCGCCTGTGAGGTCCAGGGCGTAGTGCTTGTCTATCTTACCTGCAGCGATTGACGTAATCAGGTCGCGCATCTGTATGCCTGCGTCAGCGAGGGCCAGGCTCGCCGCATTTATGCCGGCTGTCCTTGTCCCGGCGTTGGCCTGCAGGATCACGATGTAGACATCGATGGTTGTTCTCGGGAAGTCCTTCAGGAACAGCGCGGGTTCCAGCGCTTCTCTCGTGACTTTCGAAATCTCCACGCTTCTCCTTGAAGGCCCGGGTCTAACTCGCTCCTTTGTTGAAAAAGGTGCCATGGTGTAATTGCACTGCAGAATCGCGCGGTCGCTTTCCTGCATGTGGCGCGGATTGAGTTCTCTCGGGCCGTAGGCGGCAGCAATCGCGATGGTCTTGCCTATCTTTACCATTGCTGACCCGTCAGCTTGTTTCAGCACGCCGACTTTCATCTCTATCGGTCTTGTTTCGTCAAATTTTCTTCCGTCAGCTCTTTCCATACCAATCTCCTCCTATAATCATTTGCTTTCGCTGAGAAATTTCGCGATGTGGTCCGTAAGGCCAGGTATCTGCGAATTTTCCTCTATTTCAATAATCGCCCTAGCCGCAAGGTTTTCCTTTTCTCCCTGCAGCCATACCACTCCATTCTGTCCCACGGAAATCCTGCAGCCTGTCTTGTCCTTTATCATGTTGATCATCGAGCCCTGCTTTCCGATTATCCTCGGAACTTTCACGGGTGATACCTTTACGGCCCTTCCGTTTTCGAATTTCCTTGTGCTCGGGTCTTTCATGGAAATCTTTATGTCTTTCATGGGCGTTACGTCGAAGACCTTCGCGTATATGAGGTCTCCTATCCCGTATATTTTAGAAAGGTCGGTTCTCGAAGGGTCCAGGAAACCCCTCACGCCTGACAGCGGGAGGAAGGCCTTGTACGGCGAGTTTATGTTCACTATCCAGCCTGAATACTGCACTTCGTCTACCGTCCCTATTACCATGTCGTCTATCTCGGGCATGTACTTGCCTGACAGCGGGACTACATCTATAACCCTTCCCCTGTAATAAATTACCCCCAGCCTCTTGGCGTATATCGAATTGCCGTCCCGGAAGCAGTTTCTTCCAGGCAGGTATTCCATCGACTCGACGATTCTTTCGCCCGGCAGGACGACCTTCCTTTCGTTTTCGTACTCTTCATGTGTTTCTTGCGGCTGCGTCTCGTCAGCCGTAATCAGCCGTGTTTCCTTTTCCTCATCCTTTACTTCATTTGTTCCAATCTCGTCTTTTTCGATTTTTTCCAGTTCCGTTTCTATTATATCTTCGAACACCTTTTCCTTCTTTCCCAACATATGTATCACCAAGCTCTATAGCTTATGCTCCTTAACTATTTTAACATCAACCTTGCCGGCAGTCAGCTTGTTCAGCTTGTCGTAGATGTCCGCCTGTATGCCTGCCGGGATTTCGACCAGCGCTATCCATGCGGTCGAGGTCCATTCCTCCTTCTTCACCTCGGTTATTTCGCGGACGATGGCGTTCGCCTTGCCCGCGTACTCGATCGGCACCCTTATGGCGATTTCTATCCTTTCTAGTGAAATGGGCAGGACCTCCTGTATTTTGTCAAGGACAAATTTAACCTGCTCCTTGGCGGGTTTGAACGGGTCTATAATCACGCGCACTTCCGCCATGGCGTTGAGAATCCGCGTGACAGGATGCGGCAGTTTCGTTTTGGGATCCATACCCTGCCTAGCTATTATGGCCGCGATTTCCTTTTTCTTCTCCTCGACGAAGCGATGCCTCTGTTCTGTCGTGAGCTGGATGTCGCCTTCTTTCAGAATCATGGTCGCGACATCCCACAGGTTGGTCGTCTTGAAGGCTTTGTGGAGGTCATCCGCTGAATGACGCTCGCCTTTCTTGGAATCCTTGAATACCTCCTTTACCGCAAGGATGTCATCTACGTCTATCGCCTTCCCGCGACGGAACTCGAGAGCCTTGTCCGGGTCAACCAGGATTTCGAACGTCATGCCGGCCTTTGTAATGCGAGCTATGACTGCATCTTCAATAGAAACCATAGAAAACCACCTTATTTGCGCCTTTCCGCCTAAAACAAACCAAGTTAGCCTTCAAACTTTTCAATATCCTCAGGAGAAACTTTTCTGAAGCCCTTTTCGGTTATGATCGCGATTTCCATGTTGTCTTTGGTAACGTTTTTCTCCCCTTCCTTCAGCGCCTTCACGACCAGTTTCAGGCCTTCTTTCGCCGACATGTTTTCCTTGAAACCTGATTTGAGGATCTTTTTCGCTTTCTCCGCTCCCCTTCCAATCGCCTGGGCCTTCCACTGCAGCATAGTGCCGGATGGATCAGTTTCGTAAAGATGGGGTTTGCTGTTATCGGCTCCTCCTATCAGCAGTCCTATGCCAAAAGGCCTCAGCCCGGCGTATTGGGTTGCCATGTGCTTGTGGTTCGCAAGGTATTTTGCGGTCGTGTGCACTGATATAGGCTCTCCGTAGGTTATCCTGTTTATCTGCGCCTTCACTCTCGCTATTTCCACCAGGTATCTGGCGTCAGCCAGTATGCCTGAGCCTACTATGCCTATGTGGTCGTCTATAACGAATATCTTTTTGTAACTATCGCTAACGCTTAACGGAGCCGAGGACTTTGTGGCTCCCAGCACTACTCCGTTGTTCACGACCAGACCTGCTGCTGTGCTGCCCCTTCTGACGGCCTGCCTCGCGTATTCGACCTGAAGCAGTCGCCCGTCCGGGGAGAAGACAACTATAGTTCTATCGTACGCCATATAATTAGGCGGTACAGGTTGCATTTCTCTTACCTCCCATATTAAACATGATGTTTTGAGTGAACTCTTTTTGAAAGAGTTCAGGTTATTCAATTATTTTGACTTTAATATATAAAAACCTTCCTTATAAAACCTTCTTTTATAAAGCTTCTAAACATCTTATTATAAAGTTCTAACAAACAGGGGTGTTGCTATGAAAAAGGTTCTGATTACGCTGGCAGAAGGGTTTGATGAGATCGAGGCGCTGGCCACGGCCGACGTGCTGAAGAGGGCGGGGCTTGAAGTCGTTCTTGCAGGCCTCCCGGGAACTATGGTGAAGGGCAGGTCGGGCATAAAGGTCATGACAGACAAGAGGATAGACGAAGTGGATTCAAAAGACTTCGACTGTCTTGTGCTGCCCGGCGGGAACCCCGGCTATATCAACCTCGGCAAGTCAAAAAAAGTCGTGGAGCTGATAAACGAGTTCGACAGGCAGAAAAAGCAGATAGCAGCGATATGCGCTGCCCCCTCAATCCTTGCGAAGGCAGGGATTCTCGACGACAGGAGGGCAACGATTTACCCCGGCATGGAGAGGGAAGTCCCAAGGCCGAGATCGGGCAAGGTTGTCGTAGACGGCCACATCATAACCTCGCAGGGGCCGGGCACAACGCTCGACTTCGCGCTGGAGATAGTCAAAGCGCTGCTCGGCAAAAGCCAGGCCGACGAGGTCAAGCGGGACATAGTTTATTGCTGATTGGCCCAAAAATAACATCAAAACAAATTTTTTAGTTTTTATTTTAAATCACGCCAGAATAAACAATAGATATGCCGATGCATACGAAGTATTCATCTTTCGCTGTTTGGGTCCGTAGCTCAACCGGATAGAGCGCTCGGCTTCGGTTCTTCGCAGAAGAAACCGAGAGGTTGGGGGTTCGAATCCCCTCGGGCTCATTGAAAAGCAAAGGTGGTTCTGTGGCAGACAAAAAGACTCTTATCGCATACGTTACTAAAGGCGGCGCGACCGAGGAATACGCCACTCTCATAGCTGACGTACTGCGCAAAAAATTCGGACTC
>CAYGVQ010000005.1:4603-9314 GCA_964353515.1 uncultured archaeon | reverse complement strand
ATGGGCCGAAAAAATCGGAAAGCCTTTTAGCAGATAAGCCTCAGCTAAACGCCCTGCGGCCTTTCGCCGAGCGTGACCTGGAATTTCTTCAGCGAGCCGTCCCTGTAAACACCGACCTCGACCGTTTCGCCCGGCCTGTATTTGAGCAGGACGTTCAGCAGGTCGACATTGTTTGAAATTTTCTGCCCGCCTATCGATACGATGATATCGCCCAGTATAAAGTCAGCCTTGCCCGGCCTCGAAAACGTTTCGCGGAGACCAGCCTCTTTCGCAGGACTGTAGTCGGCGAAATCGACTATGATTATGCCGTAGTCAACTCCCAGGCCCCACGCCTCCACCATGTTTTCATTCACGTCGGCGCTGGTTATGCCGAGCCACGGTCTTCTGACCTTGCCGCTCTCTATTATCTCGATGTAAGTCCTGCTCACTGTGTTTATGGGTATCGCAAAGCCTATGCCTTCCGAGCCACCGGAAGTGGAGATTATCGCTGTGTTTATGCCGATTACTTTCCCCTCGAGATCGATCAAAGGCCCTCCAGAATTGCCGGGATTAACCGCTGCGTCAGTTTGTATGACCTTCTCTATTATGAAACCTCCCTCGGACGTTAGCGTCCTGTTCACAGCTGAAACTATGCCGAACGTTATGGTATTTTGGAGCCTGAAAGGACTGCCTATCGCGACGACAAACCTCCCCTCCTTCACGCTGTCCGAATCGCCCATTTCAATGGGCTCGAGTTTGTAGGCAGGCGCAATCTTTATGACGGCCACGTCGTTAAGGGGATCCGCCCCTTTCAACGTCGCCGGGAATTCGTCGCCGTTCGGGAGAACAACAGTTATGTTCGAGGCGTCGGCGACTACGTGGTCATTAGTTACTATATAACCGTCCTCAGAAACAATGAACCCAGAGCCTGATGCTTCAGACTTGGCGAGGCCGAAAACGGTCTGGGTGTATCTGACAGTGTCGACGTAAACGACCGATTCTTTGTTCTTTTCCAGAAGATCGATTATTCTGTCCTCAAGCGAAATGCTCTGGTTTGAATAAATGTGTTCTATTATAATGTTCGACGCATTGCCTTGCTGGCCAGGTTCAGGTGCTGCCAGATAAAAAGTAATGGCCGAGCCTATTATCCCGCCTAACACAGAGGATATTATGAGGAAGTAAAATAGGCTTGTCGCAGTTATGATTTTAGCTTTGCTCATGAGAATTATAGTACCGTCATTTTTAAATTTTTATTCTTTGCCTCAATGTCAGGGCTGCGTGGGTCATATATTATCGCGATTACCAACTAAATTGTATGAGGGGAACGTTTTACCTTGTCCTTACGGGTCTGTTTCTTTCGACGACAGGCATATGGGTCAAGCTGATAAGCTCCAGTATCTCGCCTTTTCTTCTGACCATAATCAGAACGATGGCAGCTGCGGTCCTGATTCTGCTTTTGATAATTTTGTCAAAAAGCATAAAGACCGTGGAAAACCTCGGCATAGGCAGGAAGGACGTGCTGCCTTTTCTTATAGCAGGTTTCTGCGGCGTGGCCATAGGCTTCGGGTTCTACATCAAGGCGTTTTCCTACGTCCCTGTCGCCAATGCCGTCATGCTCGTTTACATTTACCCCATCGCAACCGCCTTGCTTTCCTTCGCCTTCCTCAGGGAAAAAATAACGAGGTGGGAAATAGCGGCTCTGATTCTGGTCCTGCTCGGCATATGGTCAATATACGGTTCGGAGATAAATCTCCAGGCGAATGCCTTCGGCAACCTGCTCGCGCTGGTGGCAGGGGTCGGCTATTCCGTTTTCATTGTTGCGATGCGCTATTTCGAGCAGAAGAAATACCCGTACTGGAAGGTGACGTTCTGGCCGCTGCTGATAGGAGGCTTGCTGCTGGCATTGTTCCTGCCCTTTGAACAGCTTTCGTTTTCGCTTCCGGATGCGGTCCCCGTTTACATCGCAGGCATATCGCTCTCCAGTTTTCTGGGCTACATTTTTTACGCGAAGGGCTTGAAAACGGTCAGGGCGCATGACGCGGTGATAATCGTCGCCCTGCTAGAGCCGCTCGCCGCGGTCCTGCTGGCGGCCGCAGTTCTCGGCGAAGCGCTGCCTCCATACGTCGCGCTCGGAGGGGCGCTGATAGTGCTGGCGAACATTCTCGTGGGCAGGGAGCATAGGAAAAAGAGGCTTCAGAACGCCGAAGGAAAAAGCGGAGCGCCAGGTTTCGGCTGGGTGTGGTAAAGCCCAACTTTTTTATTAAACCGCGCGCCAATTTCTATGCATGATGCTGGGCAGAATTTCCGGGAGCGTGACGACCAAGGACTTCAGCTTCAAGGCAGAGGCGAAGGTCAAGAAGCTGCAGTACGTCACGGTTAAAGATTTTGAGGGCAAATGGATTCTGAGCTACATCGATTCCATCACAAACTACATGAACACGACCCTCGCGAAAGCGAAAGTTATCGGCAGCCGCGATTCAAGGAATTTTCTGAAACCGCTCTCGATCCCCTTCGAACCCGGAACGCCTGTTTACGTCGCCGACGACGAGCTGATAAAGGCAACGCTGGGACTAAAGGACGACGGCTTGTACATCGGCATTCTTGAGGGCTACAATATTCCCATCAATCTTCCGGTCAAACATCTGATAACGAAGCATGTCGCGATCCTGGCGAAAACCGGGACGGGCAAATCCTACGCGGCTGGCGTTCTGCTCGAAGAGCTCGCGGAAAAGGGCATCCCTGCCGTAATAATCGATCCCCACGGGGAATACAGGACGCTCGTCGAGGAGAACAAGAAGGAAAACGAGATTTCGCAGATGAAACGCTTCGGCATCAAGCCTAGAGCCTACCGCGACAAGATACAGGTTTTCGACATAGGTGCGCAAAATCCCGTAAAGCTCGATGCGAAATTGTCGGCTGAAGAAATATTCGAGATGCTGCCCACAAAAATCTCTCCCGGCCAGGAAGGCCTGCTATACTCCGCGATAAAAGAGCTGATGGGCAAGGACTACACGCTAAAGGATATCATCAAAGAGCTCAACTCGGTCGAAAGCAGCGCCAAGCGAAATCTTGTTTCATTGCTCGAATTTCTGGAGGGCACGAAGCTCTTCTCCGCGAATCCGACAAAACCTGACGATATTATCAAGGAAGGGAAGCTAACGATAATCGATCTGAAGGAAGCGAATCCCGATGTCCAGCAGATAGTCGTTTTCAAGCTGGCGAAGGAGCTGTTCAACGCCAGGAAATACGGCAAAATCCCCGAGTTCTTCTTTGTCCTCGAGGAGGCGCACAACTTCTGCCCGGAACGCGGCCTTGGCGAGGTCGCGAGCTCGAAGATCCTCAGGATCATCGCCTCGGAGGGAAGGAAATTCGGCGTCGGCCTTTGCATCATTTCCCAGAGGCCCGCGAAGGTCGACAAAAACGTTTTATCCCAGTGCTCGACGCAAATCATTTTGAAGGTTACGAACCCCAACGACATCCGCGCTATAATGGACTCGGTGGAGGGCGTGGAACTCGGTACGCGCGAGGAAATAAAAGACCTGCCTGTCGGCATAGGCATGGTCGTCGGCGTTACAGAGCAGCCGCTAATAGTGGATGTCCGCATCCGCAAGAGCCAGCACGGCGGCGAGGCGATAGTGAAGGCGATGGAGCCCGGTGAAGAGGCTGAAAGTTTCGCTGTTTACGAAAGCAAAGTCCCCTTAATCGCACCGAGATTTTTCGAGGAAGACGTGATGCGCGTTTTCAAGGGCGTCGATGACATCCGTTTCCTTAATTATCCCATGTGGAAGGCGTCAGCTGTTTTTCGCGGCCAGGATGTTGAGTTCTACGTCGACGGCCTTACAGGAGAAATCGCATTCGAAGCCGGCGATTCCATCGATTATACAAGAGGCATACACTCGTTCCTTGAGCTTCCTCATTCAGAAAGGAGCGTGCTGCTTTACCTCATACAGCATAGTAACGCCACCATTGAAAAAATTTCGAGCGGCCTTAAAATCCTGCTCAGCACCGCGCAGTCGAATCTGAAAGCGCTCAGCGAAAAGAAGCTTATCGCAGGCGAAGGTAGCGTATTTCATCCGCTTGTGCATTTCAACATCCCGGCCGATCCTTCGCAAATGAAAATAGACCGCAAAATCATCGAGCGCGACCGCGAGGGAGAGACTCTCGATTTCACCATAACGACCGATTTCGTCAAGAAGGTCGCTGAAATCTGGGACATGCACGTGCTCGAGGCAAAGCCTGTCTATTATCCCTACTGGATCATAACCCACAAAAAGAAGAAATACCTGATCAATGCCCTCAACAACAAGCTCGAGATCGAAAGATCCAAGGCACTGAAAGGGTCACTTTAGTTTTTAAATATAAAAAATTTCAGGCATCTTTCTCTTGTGTCTCGATTTCTTTATCATCTCCGCGACCTTTTGCGTGCGCGGTGATTTTTTCTGCCTGCCGTTTTCCATCAGCCATAATACCATATCCAGAGCAGCATAGCCCATGCCTATTTCCTTCTCGTCAGTCTGGCCTTTCCACAGGCCAGCGGAAGGCTTTGCCTTTATGATTTCCTTCGGAACGCCGAGATGCTTCGCCAGCTCGAACACCTGCGTTTTGTAAAGTCCGCCCAATGGCATCACATCCGCTGCCGCGTCGCCGTGCTTCGTGAAGTAGCCTATCCAGAGCTCAGACTTGTTTGATGCGCCCAGGACAAGATAATGATGTTTGTTGGCGAAGTAGTACA
>CAYGVQ010000005.1:0-4503 GCA_964353515.1 uncultured archaeon | reverse complement strand
AACTTACTTCGCCTTCACGACATCGATCACGATGCCCGCTGCGATGGTCTTGCCCATGTCACGGATCGCGAACTTCGCGAGCTCCGGGAAATCAGCCTGCTTTTCAAGGACAATAGGTGCTGTCGGCTGGACTTTTATCACAGCAGCGTCACCGGGCTTCAGCATGTCCGGATGCTCCTGTATCACAGCTCCGGTCTTGGGATCGAGTTTCTTTAACAGGTCTATTATCTTGCCCGCAACGTGCGCCGTGTGGCAGTGGAAGACTGGCGTATACCCTTTCGTCAGCACTGTCGGATGCTGCAGCACTATTATCTGGGCAGTGAACTCTTTCACGACCGTAGGCGGACTGTTCGGATGACCAGCGACATCTCCGCGCTTTACGTCAGTTTTGGAAATGCCCCTTACGTTGAAACCGACGTTGTCTCCGGGCTCCGCTTTCGTCAGCTGCTTGTGGTGCATCTCGATCGATTTGACTTCTCCAAGCGCCCCAGATGGCTCGAACACTAGCTTGTCTCCTGGTTTCAAAATGCCTGTTTCAACCCTTCCGACGGGGACCGTTCCTACACCAGTGATGGTGAAGACGTCCTGTACGGGCAGCCTCAGCGCCTTGTGCACTGGCTTCTCTGGCGGAACGATAGTCTGGTCAAGCGCCTCGACGAGCGTGGGTCCGGTGTACCATGACATGTTGGTCGATTTCTTGAAAACGTTGTCACCGACATAAGCAGAGCATGCAACCATGGGTATTTTGTCCACCTTGTAACCCAGTGTCTGAAGCAGTTTCGTGACCTCTGTCTTGGTCTTTTCGTACGCTGCCTTGTCGTAGTTCACAGCGTCCATCTTGTTTATCGCAACTACAATCTGGTTGATGCCCAAAACCTTGGCGAGGTACAAATGCTCCTTCGTCTGTTCCTGGACGCCGTCTTTCGCCGAGACCACAAGTATTGCTGCGTCGGCCTGGCTGGCTCCTGTAATCATGTTCTTGACGAAGTCCCTGTGACCGGGGCAGTCGATGACAGTGAAATAGTACTTATTACTCTCGAACTCCCTGTGCATAAGGTCAATGGTCAGCCCTCTTTCTCTCTCTTCCTTTAGGTTGTCCATCACGAAGGCGAATTCGAACGTTTCTTTCTTCAGCTCCTTCGCCTTCTCCCTAAGCTTTCTCATCTCCTGTTCCTTAATAGCCCCCGAATCGAAGAGCAATCTGCCTATCAAGGTCGATTTGCCGTGGTCTACGTGTCCGGATGTTATGATGTTAATGTGCGGTTTTTCTGCCATCCATATCCCTCCTATTTTATATTAACAGCTTAACAGCGTGTTGAGTTTGATACTATTGTATAGAGGATTTATATATAAATATGACTTATAAAGATTTCCCCTCAAAAGCAGGTAATATCGCCCTATTTTAGTCCTTGCCTACGCGCTCCCTGAGCATGCGCTCCCCTTTGCCGTGTTGCATGTAGCTGAGGCCTATGCCTATGAAAAGCATGCCCGTGCCGACGAGGATCAGGGAGACCCAGGGGAAGCAGTTCTCATCCGTTTCGCCGTTGCAGTCGTCGTCCAGGTTGTTGTAGCAGATTTCTTTGGGCTCCGGACCTTTACTGCCTTCGCATCCGGTCCAGTTGCCCTCCTTGCAGGTCGCCCTCCCGCTTTCGCATATGCCTATGTCCGAGCCGCAGACGCGCCTGTCGCCCTCTTTGCAGGTCTGGGCCCATACTGCAGCTGGTGGGCAGACAACAAGGATGCAAACCGCCATCAGAATGAAAATTATCAGCCTCATCTTTAGAGATTGTACGCGGGCTTTAAAATTACTTAACTATCTCAAGCGCAAGCTTGAACTTCTCTGTAGCAAGGCCTTTCGCCTTACCCACCTTTATGCTTTCGATTTTCATCGTCTTCTGTATTTCGCGGAGAAGCGGGCGGACGGCGTTGGCATCAAGCGTAACGTAGCGCAGCGGCTCGGCGATGGACATCGCGTTGGTCGCCTTGAATTTCCTTATGGCAGCGATGACGTCGACTGCAACGTCGCCAGTCTTCTCGGCCTTCTTGTTTACAAGCGAAGCATCGAACTGCGGCCATGCAGAGATGTGGACGCTTTTGCATTTTTCAATGCCAGCGAAGTAAAGGTGGTAGAGCTCTTCCGTTATGTGCGGCATTACGGGAGCGATCAGCTTCAGGACGGAAAGCAGCGCATAATACAGCGTATACTTCGCTGCTTCGACCTCCCATTTTTCATAGGCGTTCTGGTTGTAGAGCCGGTCTTTCACAATCTCAAGATAATAATCGCAGAACGTGTGCCAGAAGAAATTTTCGGTCTCGACTTTCGCCTTCGAATATTCGTATTGCTCGAACGACTCCGTCGACGCCTTGATGATATTGTTTATCTTCGAAAGAAGCCACTTGTCAATCTCGCAGAATTTTGCTGGTCTCTCCGGCCTGTAGTCTTTCAGGTGCATGAGCGTGAATTTCGAGGCGTTCCATAGTTTCGTGATGAACTTGCCGCCGGTAACGAAATCCTTCTCCTGATAAGGCAGGTCTTCGCCTAGTTTCGAGCCCGCCGCCCAGAAGCGGAGAGCATCGGCTCCGTATTTTTCCGTCAGCGTTTGCGGCTCGACAACGTTGCCTTTCGACTTGCTCATCTTCTTGCCGTGCGGGTCCAGCGCCCACCCTGAAATCATGATGTCCTTCCAGGGATTAACGCTGTTGTGCATCTGCGATTTCACGACCGTGTTGAAAAGCCAGAATGATATGATGTCATGCGCCTGAGGCCGCAGGGACATGGGATAGAGCCTCGCATAAAGCTCAGGGAAAAGCGACGCAGCAATCTGGGGCGTCAAACTTGACGTAGCCCACGTGTCCAGGACGTCGGGATCGCCGCGAAAGCTTCTTGAACCGCAGCTGCAAGGTTTCTTCGGCTTGTCAACAACCGGGTCTACAGGAAGGTCGATTTCTTCCGGCAGAATGACGCTGCCGCATCTGTCGCAGAACCATACTGGTATCGGAACCCCGAAGCTGCGCTGTCTGGATATATTCCAGTCCCATTTCAAACCCTTAATCCAGTTGTCGTAGCGCGAGCGCATGTATGGCGGGAACCATTTCATCCTCTTTCCGGCGTCTAGGAATTTTCTCTTGAGGTCGAGATAACGTATGAACCATTGCTCGGTCATGAGAATCTCGATTTCCGTCCCGCATCTCTCGTGCGTGTTGACTACGTGGTTTATCTTCTCGATTTTTTCTATCCTGTTCTCGCTTTTGAGGTCTTCGATTATCGCGTTCCTCGCCTCGTGCGAGTTCATGCCCTTGTATTTGCCTGCCTTTTCGTTCAGCCTGCCGTCCTTGTCCATGATTTCGATGGGAGGTATGTTGTACTTATCCATCCACTCGACATCGTCCATGTCACCGAAGGTGCAGTGATAAACAGCGCCTGACCCGAAGTCCGGGTCGACGTCGGCGTTCGCCATGATGTCGACTGCACGGTTGAAGAACGGGATTTTTGCCTTCGCACCTATGAATTTTTTATAGCGCGGATCGTTCGGGTGTGCGTGAAGCATGACACATGCAGGCAGCAGCTCGGGCCTTGTCGTTGCGATAACTATAGGCTCGCCGATGGACGTGTCGAACTTCATGTAGACGAATCTGGATTCCATTTCCTTGTCTTTCATCTCAACCTGCGCTATCGAGGTTTGGCACTCGGGGCACCAGAGGAACGGCGTTCGCTTGCGATAAATCCTGCCCATCTTGAACAGATCGATGAACGATTTCTGCGATATCTTGCGGCAGTGTTCGTCTATCGTGGTGTAATAAATCGACCAGTCGCAGCTCATGCCTATTCTTTTCCAGTCATGTATGTATTTCGGCCTCACAGTTTTGAGCGTCTCGAGGACGAGGTTCACGAATTCCTTCCTGCCCATCCGCGTTCCTTTGACGCCCTTTTCCTTTTCAACCAGTCTTATAGTGGCAAGGCCGTTGTCATCAGTGCCGAAAGGATAGAAAATCTCAAAGCCGCGCATGCGCTTAAAGCGGATGACGAAGTCCTGCTGGGAATACGAGAACGCATGTCCGAGGTGCATCTTGCCCGAAACTGTCGGTGGCGGGGTGTCTATGGAGAAAAGAGGCTTCTCGCTTTCAGGGTTGAATTTGAATATCCCTTCCTTTTCCCAGAAGCTCTGCCACTTTCCCTCGCTTTCCCTGAAATTGTAATCCTTTGGGAACATGCTTTCACCTTGCGCTTTGGTGACCGGATAAAATCTACATTATATTTATGATTTAATAAAACAAGCCTATTTTAAAAGCGCCTTTCTTCGCGCTTCTTCTGCGACATGTTTTAGCGGCACCAGGATGAAAAGAACTATTGCAGTCGTTACGAACGCTGCTAGATAATAGCCTATGCCCACGGCCAAGCCTATTGCACCGACAACCCAAAGCTCAGCTGCTGTTGTCAGCCCTATTACCCTCTCTTGGGATTTGAATATAACACCCCCGCCTATGAAGCCTAAGCCTGTCACA
>CAYGVQ010000004.1:0-19214 GCA_964353515.1 uncultured archaeon | reverse complement strand
CATTTTGATAAGTTTTTATACGGGCGGGCGGGAATTATATATTATGAACGCGAAAAAAACGGGGAAGAAGGGAGCCATAGACCTGAGCTTGGGTTTCATAATAACTGTCGTGTTCGCGGTAGTGCTGCTCAGCCTGGCGATATTCTGGCTTAGGGGTTTTTTCGTCCAGCTTGAACCGCTTACCGTCGACCTTACGCAGCAGGCGCAGAGCGAGATAGCAAAGGTCTTCCAGAACACGGACAAGAACTTTGCAGTCTGGCCAAGCAAATACACAATAATGCCAGGCAAGAAGCTCATAATGGCCGCTGGTATAAGGAACAATGACAAGGAAGGCAGGAACCTGTACTATGTTGTCAACATGAAAATCACAGCCACAGACGCATCCATCCAGCTTTCAAGTGTTGATGGCTGGATTCTTGTACCAGGAAACGCGACGCGCGTCCCAGCAGCAGGAACCGCAAACAGAGACATAGCGCTTAACGTACCCAGCGATGCACCGCAGGGCAACTACCTGTTCGACGTATACTCGTGTTACGGCACAAGCACAACAGAGGCAGGCAGGCCAGCTGATTGCAACATAGACTCTCTGAACCTTTGGGGAAGCCCGCAACCAGTGACCATAACGATACAGAGTTAAAGCGTATTTATCTTCCCTTTTACATTTATTTAATTATGGATACAGCCTTAGTTTTCGGCATAATATTCGCAGCGATAGTGATGACCCTGTTGCTGCTCTTCGGCTTTGATTACATCAACAAATTGTTTTCCATGAGCTGCGAATCCCAGATGGGCCAGCAGATGACGAACCTCAGGAACGTAGTCAAATCTACCCTTACCCTTTCGAAAGGCTCTTCCCAGGAAATAAGGCTGCTCGTACCCAGCTGCGTGAAGAAAGTGTGTTTCGTCGACCAGGAGCACCCAGACCTCGACAACAAGGAGTGGGGATGGGTTTCAACCCCGCTTCTGATAAACATGGTATCTCGTTATGGATACAATTTCATCATAATCAGAAATGACGGCAGTATAGACGGCTATGCAATAGAAAAGTTCAAGCCGTACGTTAACTTCTGCCTGGAAGCTTCAAGGGATGTCACCATACGCAACATAGGCACCCTTGCCGAGGCAACGCTTCCTGAATTTTGAGCGAAGGCGATAGCATGATAAGCGTATTCGATGTTTTCAAGATAATTCTTGGGGTAATAATTTCAGTTTTCATACTTTTCATACTTCTCAGATTCGCGGGTTCGTACACTGAAATAGGCGAATCCGGCAGGCAGGTTTCCATTATGGTCAACTTAAAAAAATCAATAGAGGACGTTTATACCACTGGCATATCCACGGATTTTGAAACCAAGGAATCCGGCCTGATACTCGGCTACAGGCCGCCTTACATCGAAACCAGGGTTTCTTTTGTCGACATGGAGCCTGTACCGCTTTTCCTTGTGCCGGGAGAAAAGCTCTCAATAAACAGGAACGAATACGATCTCGGCTGGTGGAAATTTTATTTCATTGAAGTCCTGCCGGAGACGAATATTTTATTCGTTCCTCTCGATAGCGAACAGACAACCTTGCTACTGATAGGTAACATAACCAGATTCCTTCCCTCGACTGAAAACACCAAGATAAAAACCAAAATAGGCATCGGCTGCAACGGAACGGAGTTCTGGTTTGGCTGGGAGAGATACAAATTCCTTGATGTCATATTGCCCAGGCTCATGACAACCGAAATGCAACTCAACAAATGCGAAAATGTCGAATACTTCATGGACAAGGGCTTCAGAATGGTGACGCTTGCAAAAGAAGCGAGTGACGCGGATTTCGTTGTAAAGCCGCTTAGTGAGGATATGGGATATGTGTACATAAAGACGAGCGAAGGTCAAGAAGAATACATTTACAAAAACGGTCTTGACATAGTCGCTCTCCTGCTTGGAGGAAGTAGATTTTACAACTACAGTAACCAGAAATTTTTCAGGGAGCTGGAAGTCGCCATAGACATAGCGACAAAGGAATCCGGCATTTTGTTCAGCAATCCTCAGTTCAGCCAAAGGTGCGGTACCAAGTCTTCGGAATTCGTTTACGTACTCAGTCTGATAAAGGATTTGATACCAAAGGTGAAGGAAGACGCGCAAGAAGAAGATGTCATAGAGTTTGTCTATCAAATGAAAGAGTCTGCAAAAAAATACCGTGAACTAGACGCTATGGGGTGCGCCTAATGAAGGGTCAGGTACATCTGATGGAATACGTACTGCTGAGCTTTTTCGTACTGCTTATTATAGTGATGATAACCTTCTTCCTCACGGGCTGGCAGATGAGCACGATAGGCTCGGAGCAGACGAGGGTCACCTATGCGAAGGCCGGATTCCTCCTTCGCGCCTTCACCAACTCGCCCTACATAAACAAAAACACCTACAAAGAAGGCTCCATGCTGGAGGATTCAAAGCTGAGTTCTATAACGTGCGACGAGCTGGAGAAGCTTTATGGAACGGGCTGGTATGCGGAAATCGAGACCCTTGAATTCAGCGAGGGCTGCACAGCTGAAAATTTCCCCATGTGCGGCAAATGGTCATACTGTAAAAGGGAAGGGGAAGCTATAACGTTCGAAATACCGGTGAACATATACAGGAAGACGACGGGAGAGATTGACATAGGTTTCCTGAGAGTCGGTCTGTACAACCAGAAGGGATGAGATGAAGTCGAAAATGGATGTTAAATTGACTGGTCAGACGAGCATGATACTGATAGTGCTGATAATTATAATATTCATGGCAATAGGCATATTCCTTCTCATATCATCCATAAAGCCGGTAAACGACGACTACTATAATCTCTATGCCCACAACATACTGCTGTCCGTTCTGAGAAGAAACACGGGCTACAGCGGCTATTGCGATACCGTATCATCCACCGTATCCTGCGCCTATATGACTTCCTACAGGAACTGCGGCGGCATGGAATGCAGAAACCTTTCTTATGAGATCGTGCCGGCGCTTATAGAAAGGGTGATAAAGCCGACCTTCGATTACTGCATGGTGGTTGAGCCTGAGAACGGGACGTATGGCGACCAGCTGCTCTACGGCTCGAGATGCGACGTTGTTCTGGACAAAGGGGTCAGATGGACAGCCAACGAGAAAATCCTGCAGTACGGAGCGAACCTGAACATAAAAATGGTCATAACGGAAAGCTAGTTATTCCAGGCTCATGATAGGGATAAAAAACTTGTTTTCGATTCTTCAATATGAAGGTTAAATATGAATTTAGAAATCTAGACTGGAAAACACTATATGAGTTGTTCCATTCTGATTATCCGCAGATAACCACTATCAGAGAAAGGTACAAAAAATTCATAGACCTTAACAGAGAAGCCCACCTCACCAAAGAGAGTGTTGCAGGCGGTATCATAGAGGCAGCAAAAAACAACACGGCGTTGTATATACCACCCGACTACCCCTTCTGGAATCAAAACGAGACATTTTCAAAAACATTCGGTAACGAAAAAGTCGTCCTCAAGATGGAAACGCCTTATAGATTCAGAAAATTCGGCCCTGAAATAAATATAAATACGACAAAGATGGGCGTAGGCGCAGCAAGGGAAACGGATTTCAAAGAAGCAATGTATAAAAAACTCTCCGAGAAGGAAAGCAGGGAACAGATGCTGGAAGGAACAAGAGGCATGGGCTGGTGGAGGCCAAGACAAAAGGACCACGTTTTAGTCCCGTGGCACGTTTTTGTAGAAGGCTTTTTGTATGCCAATCAGCCAAAACTTGGTGGCAAATCTAAAGTTATAACAATGACAACTGATGTAAGGGTTCAGGTACCTTCCTTAAGACCGCACAAAGTTTATGACGTATACATCTTAACCCTTCCCATGCATGAGGAAAATAACGAATACAGGCTGGAACTTTTTCAGACAACTTGGAAAGGCGATGCGTGCGAGGATGTAATATACAGGGAAATGTCCGGAAAGGTCTTTGAAAAAGAGCCCCGCATAATCGCAGTTGCCAAATATTCAAGGCCAGAACAGGTAATCTGCAAGCACAGCTATGCTGCAGAATGGAAGGCCTTTGAGAATGCTGAAAGACGTGGACTGCCAATGAAATCATTTAGATATCCGGTGCCTCATAGACTTTTCACAAAGGTGTACAACACACTTAAAAGAAAGACGATAATAGGGGACGAAAAGAGAGGCGAAAGACCAACAAAGACAATGATAACTTCTGCATGCGGCACGGCCATAGGCTTGGAAAGGCCTGAAGCCATGTTTGTTTTTGATTTATAAAACAACCGTCAACTATTTCTCATTATGAAATGCGTTTACATCGAGACCTATGGTTGTTCGGCGAACCAGGCGCATACGGAGACGATGCAAGGAGCGCTGCTTGAAAACGGCTTCAGAAACGTAAGCAAGCCGGACAAAGCCGATGTCATAGTGATCAATACCTGCATCGTCAAAAGCCCGACTGAAAACAAGATAAGAGACAGGATAAATTTTCTTGTTAAAAAATACCCCAAAAAGAAATTGGTTATAACAGGATGCGCTGCCGACATGGGACTTTTCAGGAAGCTTGCCCCAGATGCCCTTTTACTTTCTTCGCACAAAGCAAAGGCCATAGCAAAGCTTCTTTTGAAAGAGGCGAAGGAAACGGACAAAAAAGCAAGGAAAAATCCAATAGTGGGTATAACTGAAATCTCTTCTGGTTGTCTGGGAAATTGTTCATATTGCGTAGTAAAACTCGCGAGGGGCAATCTGAAATCGAGGCCACCAAAGGAAATTGAAAGGGAAGTGAAGGCTTCGATAGCCGACGGCTGCAGGGAAATATGGATAACATCGCAGGACTGCGGGTGCTATGGCCTGGATACAGGGACGAACCTCGCAGAGCTCATTAAAAAAATTGCCGCTCTGGATGGCGACTTCAGAATACGCATCGGCATGATGAATCCTACGTACATAAAACCGATTCTCGGCGGGCTCATCAAAGTTTACAAAAATCCCAAGGTATACAAATTCATCCACATTCCTGTCCAATCAGGTTCTGACAGAATTCTGAAAGCGATGAAAAGAAGCTACACCGCAACGGATTTTGAAAATATAATAAGAAGCTTCCGCCAGGCCGTCCCGGATGTAACGCTTTCCACCGACATCATTGTCGGCTTTCCGGGGGAAAGCGAAAGCGATTTCGAGAAGACACTTGAGCTGCTTAAAAGAATAGGACCGGACATCGTAAACATATCGAAATTCGGGTCCAGGCCAAAAACAGAAGCTGCCAAAATGAAACAGCTTGACAATAAAATAGTGAAGGAACGCTCCGCAAAACTTGCTGAAATGACAGTAAAGATATGCCTTGAAAAAAACAGGCGATGGATTGGCAAAGAATGCGGGATTCTTGTCACCGAAAAGGGCAAAGAAAAATATCAGTTAATGGGAAGGAATGAATGCTACAAGCCTGTTATTGTTGAAGGTAAAAAGCATTTGATGGGCCACTTCTTTAAAGTAAAAATTGTCGGGGCGGGCCAGACTTACCTCAGTGCTAAAATCATCCGAAGCTAGGCACGAACCCGCTTGCCATTCCGACTAGTATGGGTATTAGGAAAATGCTGAGAGCATAGCCCACTATGCCTACGAGTATCGCATGGGTAAATTTCATTTCCTTGAAGAAGAGCTTGATGAGCACTACCCATATTATAACCGGCAATATGACTGCAAGGAAAGGTATAGACGAAAGCATGGGCATTATAAGCGCGGTGACGCCGAGCAGGTTTATGATGTTTATTATGAGAACCACTAGGAAGGCGTTTGCCGGATGAATCTTTTCCTTGAATTTCTTGCCGAATATTTCCACGATTATGAGAAGCACGATTCCCCCTATTATCGTGGACAATATCAGGTTTATGGCAAGTGTTATCGGGTTCGTAAAATTCATGCCAAGGCTCGTTACCAGATTGGTCAACACATCTGCTGCCATATTAATAATTTGTTGCCTGCCGCTTTTAAATCTACTTGACGGTTACCGATTTGGCCAAATTGCGCGGCGTGTCTATCTCGCACCCTCTAAAAGCGCCGAGATGATAGGCGAGCAGCTGCATGGGTATTATGTTAACGATGGGTGACGCGAGACCAGCATCCGGCGTCTTTATCCAGAAATCGAAGACCTCATGCCTTTTAGGGCCGATGCCGATTATGAAACCACGCCTTGCCTTTACTTCCATGGCGTTGCTGATGATATCATGGTCCGCGTCCCCCCCGGTCAAAACAACGCATGGGGTGTTCTTCTCTATGAGAGCTATTGGACCATGTTTCAACTCGCCGCCAGCGAAGCCGTGTGCGTGGATGTAGCTGACCTCCATTATCTTAAGAGCGGATTCCATCGCCATCGGATAATTAAGCGACCTGCCTATAACATAAATGTTCTTTTTTCTGTGAATATCTTTCGCGAGATTCTTTATCCTTTCTTCATATCTTGGATTGAGCATGTCATTTATCTTAGAAGCGGTTTCAAGCAAAAGCCTCTTGCCGTCATCCAGCTTGCCTGAGCAGGCATAAGCCAGAAGATAAAGCACCACGAGCTGCGCTGTCGTTGCCTTAGTCGAGGCGACAGCCTTTTCCGGGCCGGCATTTATCAAAAGGGTGAAGTCTGACATGCGGTCGAGCGAAGAGCCCCTGACATTTATCAGGGATATGACCTTAACCCCCTTTGCCTTTGCGGCCTTTACAGCCTCAAGCACATCCGCTGTCTCCCCGCTTTGCGAAACGGTTATGAGCAGGGTTTTCTTGGTAAGGAAGTCCTTGTAATTGGGAAATTCTGAGGCCACAACATAATTGACATGTTTTTTTGCAATTGAGGAAAATATGTATTCGCCTGTATGGCATACGTTACCCGCGGTCCCGCACCCTGTCAAGAAAATGCCGTACGCCTTGGCTATTTCTTTCGCCACCCTTCGTATGTTCTGGTCACTCTGATTTATGGCCCGTATTATCGTCTCTTTCTGCTCCATTATTTCCTTTATCATGAAATGTTCGTAGTCGCCTTTCTCGGCGTGCTTCGCATCCCAGTCTATTTTTATTATCCTTTTTTCAACATTTTTTCCATTTTCGATGCTAAGGAAAACGGGTCCCTTGCTTTCTTCTATTACCACCATTTCCCCGTCATCTAGGTACATTACTTCATTGGTTCTGTTCAGAAAAGCAGGAACGTCGGAGGCTATGAAATACTCCTTTTTTCCAGCACCCACTATTAAAGGAGAACCATTTCTTGCAGCTATTATGCCTTCAAAATCATCCTTCAGCACAAGAACTGCGGACCTGCCTTTAAGGATTTTCATGGTTCTTCTCACAGCTTCCTGGAGGCCAAGGTCCAGGTTGTCCTCTATGAGATGTGATATAACTTCGCTGTCGGTGTCAGATTTAAGCGTATGGCCTTTTCTTATGAGATCCTTCCTGAGGCTTTCGAAATTTTCTATTATGCCGTTGTGGATTATGGCTATTCGTTTTTCGCAGTCCGTATGGGGGTGTGCGTTAGCCTTTGAAACTTTACCATGAGTCGCCCATCTTGTATGGGCTATCCCAATATAACCTGGAAGCTTTTCGAAGCCCCCCTCGCTAACCTTGCCTTTGCTCTTTCTTATCCATATTTTTCCTCTATCCAAAGTAGCGAAGCCATAGGAATCGTAACCTCTGTATTCCAATCTTTTCAGGCAATCAAAAAGTATGGGCATCGCGTTTTTTTCTCCAACGTAGCCTATTATGCCACACATAAAAATGATTCTTCCTGCCTATTTAAACGCTTTATTAAAGAAAATTTAATAACAGTCGGCGTATTGCGCCACATCTTTAAAAAGCTTTATTATAATAAAAATATAAATATTACAAAAAAAATCATAGTATTATGAAGGAAAAATATTACCTTATGAGATCAGGGAAGCAGATTGAAATAACCCCGGCAAGGGTTTTTGACAGGCCGGAGGTTGTCAAGGCATTTGCAAACCCTCTTGGTTTTCGTATCTTCCAGTTGCTTTCCTCTCCCAGATGCCCGATGGATATCGCAAGAAAGCTGGGCGAGCACGAGCAGAAGGTATACTATCACATGAACAAATTCAGGCAGCACGGCCTGGTGGAAGAGGTCAAGAGCGAGAAAAGAAAGGGAACGCTGGCCAAATTCTATCAGGTTACTGAAAGGGCTTTTGCTGTCAAGCTCAGCGAAATCGCTTGGGAAAAACTGGAAACTGCAGCACCATTCCAAGAAAAGGCGCTCGAGCCGTTCATAAGGAATGGGAAAATCGATTTTACTATTGTGGTTGGTTCCCCCGACCCACATGGACCGTGGAAAGAGCGAGCGCTCGATTCGCCAACTGCGATAGACCTCGCCCTCTTTCTTGGCTCGTTTACAAACGAAAGAATCTCGCCAAACTACAAACTGGACATCGAAATGCGAGAAAGGGATATGAAAAATAACCTGATATTGGTGGGCGGGCCCGTAGTAAACATGATAACCAGAAGACTGAACAAAACACTGCCTGTTAATTTCGACATGAAAAGCAGGGACATAATATCCAGAATATCGAAAAATGTTTACAGGGACGATCAATTCGGTTCAATAAATCTTGTAGAAAATCCTTGGAACCGCTCCAAAAAAATACTCATTTTCGCGGGCAAAAGATTTCCGGGTACGAGGGCTGCCATACTGGCATTCATCAGCGATCCGGAGAAAATAACGAAGGGCAACCGCTTCGACAAAACGAAAATCTCGAGAGTCGTACGCGGCTACGATATTGACGGCGATGGCACGATCGATAGCTCAGAAATAATGGAGTGATTATCTTATTCAAAAATCATTGCCCTCGGGTGCTTTGCCCTTTCCTTTTCGTGTTCTTCAATTATTGCGATCGTTTGGTCTATTTCAGCCTTTATGTTCCCGAAGCGTTTTTCGTAGTTGTTGACGAAATCATTTATGAACTGCGTCACATGCGCGCGGAAAACCTTTATGTCCTCTGTCTGTTTTACCAGATCAGCAGACGTCCTGGTCTCGCCCTGCGACAGGCGGCTGACTATCTTGTCGCTTGCATCATTTAATCTGGCAATAAGGTTTTCCCTGAAGGCCTTGTTTTCATCGTTCAGCCTTGCAAAATTTTCCTCTGCCATTTTTTTAAGGTTCTCGAGGCCCAGCTCGACGTTCTTAAGCCGGTGATCGAAATAGGCGTCCTTCTCCTTCATCGAATCTACGCGGCCTGCGATGTTTTTGAAGTTGTTCACTATGATATCGAAATCCTTCTTGAGATTCTCCTTCTTGACAGCAAACATGTCCAGCTTACCTGCGACATCCGCTTCAAACTCCTCCATCCTGACCTTCTGGTCGCTGGCGAATTTCTCGAAGTCCTTTATGTCCTTGAGCAGCCTCGCCTCCAGAGACTTGACATTAGCAAGCTCTGAATTCATGTTTTTCTCTATAAGGTTCATCTTCTCGTTGACCGCGCTCTTTATCGCGTCATTTTTGCCAGAAAGTTCGGACATGGTTTTGTTAAGAGAGTTTATGCTGCCGGACAAGCCGGCAATGGCATCCTCGTATTCCTCGTTCTTTTCGATGACCTTTCTTATGTTATCCTTCAGCAGCTGCGTGTCCTTGAGGTTCTTTGCTAGGGCGTCTTTCATTCCTGCAGATAGCGTAGCATTTATGGCTTTTGCCCTTTCGGTCATCTGGGAGTTGAGCTCCCTGCCGATAATTTTGAGATCCTCCTCTGATTTTACCTTTACGGCGTTTTGCCTGCTTTCCAGACCGGCTATGGCCTTTTCAAGGGAGCTCATGAACGAGCGCGTGTTGGCAATGGTGTTATCCCTTCTTTCCAGCTTTTCTGCAACGCTTCTGATCTCCTTTTTCAAAAGCTCTATATCTTGTGAATTCTTGTCGCTGCCTTTCTTGATCTGCTGTATTATGTAGTCATGCTTCTGGCGAAGCTCCTCTTTCTCCTTCTTGATGTCGTTTATCCTGTCTTTTATCCTCTCGATTTTTTCGCTCATGCTTCCACGTGTCTTAAAAGTTCTTCAAGTTCCTCCTCTTTCTCCTTCTTGGTTTTCGCCAAGCTGTCAGAAACGGAGCCTATTTTCTTTTCAACCTCGGCCATTCTGCTGTTTAAAACTGCCTCCTGTGTCCTCATGCGCTTTTCGAGGTCCTTCATGAAATTTCTCAGCGTGAGATCAACATTATCTTCAACCGTCTGATTTATCGCTTTGACATCTGCCATCACACTGGCTCTCGCTTTCTTAACCGAGAATATCTCTTCCTTTAAGGTCTCGATTTTATCATTAAGCCTGACCATTCTTTCACCGAGTTTGGAGAATAGTAAATTAAGTTCATTGACTTCGGCTTTTACCTCTTTCTTGCTTTCCGTCATCTCGCTTTTATTGTCTCTGATGAAAGACGCTAGCCTGTTCTCCACCAGGGATGAGCTGTCTTGCATCACCTCGTCCTTAAGGGAGTCCTTTATGCCATAAATTTTCTTTATCTCGTTGTCCAGTTCCTGCAATCTTCTTCCTACATCGCCGCGCATAAGCATGAGCTCCTTTAGAGCTTTGTTGGTCTCTCTCCATCTTTCCTTTTCACCCGCTTGGAATTTGGTTTTCAGGTTATCCGAAAGCAAATCCGTATCTTTCTTTATTTTTTCAATCTTCTCGGCTCTTTTGGTTTCGCTCATCTCTAATTCTTTTTTCAAAGAAGCGAGTTTTTCTGAAAGCTCTGACATCACAGAATCTGCTTTCACATCAACGTCAAACCTGAGTTTTTCAACAAGCTTGTCCATTTCCCCTGTTTTCTTGCCCGTTACCTTGTCTACATCGGTCCTTAGCTTGCCGAGCGTTTTCTCCAGCTCGACCCTGAAGCCGCCGAGGTTGGCTTCAACCTCCCTTATTCTCGTGTCAACGCTTTTCATCAGCTCGCTCACTTTGTTTTCCGTGTCTTCCTTGGAGGTATCGAACCTTTCCTCTATGCCCTCTACTATGTCCTTGACCCTTTCGTTTACGCCCGAAAGGCTCTCCCTGTAAATTTCCTTTTTGAGCTCCTTTCTCATTTCGGACAGTTCTGCAAGCTTCTTGTCTATGTGATTTATTTTCTCATCTATCCTGCCTTTCTCGGTAATGAATTCCTTGAGCGTCTTGTCGACTTCGGCCTTTTTATGGACCTCGGTCCTTTCTATGTCCTTTTTGAAGGTGTTTATTGCAAGGTTGACCTCCTTTTCCATCGACCTCATGTCGGCGATAAGGGAGGCTACCATCTTTTCGAAGTCCCTTGATTTCGCTTTTATGATGGCATCGAATTTTTCGCTCAGGGCAACAGTGAAATTGTCAACCTCCTTCCTTATGGCACTAGTCTCGCCGCCAATGCCTCTCACCTGCGTTTCAAGTTTATTCGTTAGGGCTGAGAATCTGCCATCGACGCCCTTCTGCAGTACTTTGGCAAAAGTCTCCGTCTCCTTGTCCCTCTTCAAATCGCGCCTCTCGAATTCCTTCCTCAGGAAATCGATTTTTTTGTCATGTTCCGCCTTCAATGAAGTGGTTATGCCCTGAAAATTGGCCCCGAGCTCGTCGATGTCGCCTTCCATCGCGGCCATCTTGTCAATCATGCTGTCCTCGACGACCTCGAACTTCTTTTCCATTTCTTCAACTGTTGCCTTGACCCTTTCTTGTACGCCGGCAAGGCTCTCCTTGGTTATCTGCCTGCGCAGCGTTTCAGAGGCCTTCGAAAACTTTTCAAGTTCCGCTGAGACCTCATTTATCTTTTCATCCACACTGCCCTTTACGATCATGAATTCCTTGATGATCTTGCTGATTTCCGCCTTCCTTTTCGCCTCGCTTACATCGGAGGTCTTTTTCAGCGCCCCGGCAGTCTTTGCAAGATTTTCCTTAAGGTCTTCCACCTTCTGGTTTACCTCGTCAACCTGCCCGTAAAGCTGATCGGCTTCGCCTTCAAACTTCTTCGCAAGCATGGCGTTAAGCTGGACAAGCGATGTCTCGATTTTCTTTTCTCTCCTCTCCTCGCCTATTTCAACCTTCCTGTTTATGGTTGCTATCAGCCTTTCGACCTCGTTCTTGGTGATGATGAGGTCCGACCTGAGAGCACCGAGGTTCTTGTTCCATTCGGAAACGGACATCTGAAGCTGCTCGTTCATTCTTTTTTTCAATTCGGTTAGCAGGGCATCAAACTCCTTTGATTTGACGGCCACGAAGTCGCGGGTCTCTATTTTGGCCTTGCTCAGTGTTTTCTCAAGTTCGAGCCTGAACTTGTTCAGGTTCTCCTCCGCTGCAAGGACCCTCTTGTCGACGTCCGCTGCAAGACCATCAAACTTTTCATCGAGATTAATTGAAAGCGATGCCAAGGCCTCGTTCATTTCCTTGGTCTTTTTCATGTCAAGTCTCTCAACAACCCTCTCCATCGAGGCTATGGCTTTCGAGAAATCGACCTTGGTCCTGTCCAGCTCCTCGGTTACGTGGGCCAGCGCCTCGCCGAGTTCCTTCGCTTTCTTTATGTCGACCTTTTCCATCTCGTTGCGCAGGGCATTTGCCTGCCTTTCGAACTCCTTCTTGAAAGTGTCTATGGAATTGCCGACGCCTATTTTAAGCACGCTGAACTCGTCCTCAATCTTCCTCACGTCCTCGCCGAACTTCGCCTTTATCTCCTCGACCTTTTCGGCGAGCTCCTCAGAACCAAAGGTCTGAACGGATGATACCCTTTTGGACATCTCGTTTACTGACTTCTTGAACTCGTTCATTGTTGCGGTCATCGCTGCCTGCTTTTCGCTGTGCTTGATCATCTCGTTTTTGAAATTGCCCACGGTTTCGCTGAAATCCTCGACCCTTTTTAGGGCGGAGTTTATGGAAACATCGTATTCCTTTATCTTCTGCAGGCGTGTCTCGAAAACGTCAAGCTTCGCTTTAACAGGCTTGACATTCTCATTAACAAAATCCAACAGGCGCCTTCCGGACTCTTCGTAAAGGACGCCTGCCTGTTTTAGCTTTTCTATTAGATACCTGTTCCTCTCCTCGAAGTATTTCTTCTCGCTGTCGAGTTCGGCGATAAGACGCTTCTTCTCAAGATTGTCCTTCTTGAGCCTCCTCAGGCCTTCTTCGAGTTCTGTCAGCTCGGTCATTAACTCTTCAACTCTTTAAGAAGTATATTTATCTTGTCCCTTTGCTTGTGGGCTTCTTCCTCGAATTTCCTCTTGTCGGTTATGGTTTGTTTTACAATCGTGTCGAATTCCTTAAGTGCCCCATTAAGCCTGCTTTCAAGGACCAGAAATCTCTTCTCGAAATCTTTCTGGCGCAGGTCGTTCGCCTTGGCCCATTCCCTTGTGCCATCCAGCGCCTTTTCTATGTCGCCGAATTCCTTGAGCGCCTCCTTCATTTCGTTCTCGCGCTCCTTAAGTTTATCGAGCCTGGTGTCAAGTTTCGAGATATCGTTCTTCAGAAGGTTAAGCGTCGGGTTGACGACGTTCTGGAACTGGACGAATTCCGCCTCGAAATCCTCGAGCCTGCCGCTCACGTCCTTCGTGAACTTCGCGACATCCGTCCTTATGCTCTTTATTTCCGGCCCGGCAATGTCAGTGAACAGGTCTTTGGCCTTGTCCTCGAGCTCGTTCTGGAATTCGGCCTGGTTGACCTTGACCTTTTCAACCCTTGTGCCCGTCTTCTCCAGCTCTTCCTTTATCAGCGAAAGCGTCGGGTTGACGACGTTCTGGAACTGGACGAACTTTGAAACCATGTCGTTGACCTTCGCCCTGGCGACGGCGAGATTCTTCTCCGTCCTGTCCTCAAGCTCAAGGAATTTCTCTTCGGTCATGTCGTCAAAGAATTCCTTGGTTTTGGCCTCGATCTTGCCAGTGAAGGTCTTGTCGAATTTCAATATCTGGTCGTTCAGCAGGTCCGTGCGCTTCTTTATGAGCACCTCAAGCCTGCTGGTCAAGGCCATGAGATTGGCTTCCTTTTCCTTGATCCTGTCATATATCTTCTCTTTTTCCGTCTGGAGATCGGATATGTAGTCGCCGAGCTTGTAGAGCGTTTTGATCTCGCCCCTGAAATAGTTTATCTCGTTGAATATGGCCTTTATGTTTTCGCTTAGTTTTTCCACATCGCTCCTTACGCCTCTTATGTCGTTGAAGACAGGCGTCAGCTCCTTGCCCATCTTCTTCTCGATCTCGTTGGGGATTATCTCCCCTGTTATCTCATCGGCGGAAAATATGAATTTTTTGAGTTTCTCGATGTTGGCAGGGCTCATCCTCTCTATCAGGCCCTCGAGCTTCTCCTCAATCACGGGCATCTTCTCAAGAACCTTTATTTGCTCCCTTATCCTCGTGATGCGGGTGTCCATCTCCTCTTTGAGCTCGCGGATGCCTTTTTCTTGGTCTTTCAGGGAGCTCTTGATTTCAAGTATCTCGTTCTTCAGGTCGACGCGACCGCCGAAAATGGCGAGGCCCTTCGAAACCTCCTCCTCCTTCTTGGGTTGCTCCATCCTCTCGATCATTTTTCGTATTTCTTCCTGCATGTCATCGATTTTCTTCGAGGTGTCGGCCTGAACCTGGTCCATCATGTCCCTAAGCTTGCTGCTCGCCTTCTCGGGTTTTTCAGCCTTGGAAAGCTCCTCGACCTTGGAGCCCATCGCAGCTATCGCGTTGCGGATGTCCTTCATCTGCGGCTGTATCTGGTCGTTTACCTTGCTTTCCATAACCTTAATCTTGGAATCGATGTCCGGAGAATCTTCCTTTTCATCAGCGGCGTCAGAAACCTTCTCTATTATCTCGGCCAGGCTTTTTGATTTCTCTCTCTCCCTTTCGAGCTCCTCCCTCAGAGAAGGGGTGTCCTCCTCTTTGGCCTTTGCCTTCTTCTTTTTGGCAGCAGGTTCTTTCTCTCCCCCTTCTTTCGGCTCTTCGGGTTTCGTTGCATCAAAATTCTCTATCTCCTTTATAACATCTTCAGTCGTTTCTTCGGCTTCGCCAACACCCTTCTCCAAGTTGCCCATCTTTTCAAAATCCGACTTCTTTTTTGCCATCAAGACACCCCAATTAGCCCAGCTCTTCAATGAGCTTTTCAACAACCCTTTCGTTTCTTTCTATGCGCCTTTCAAGTTCCGAAATCCTGGAACTCATGTCCCTGAACCTCATCGTAGTCTCTTTTGATTTGTTGTCATCGAATTCCGTCAGATCTTTTTTCAAAGTCTGAGGTATAAATTCGCTTTTCCCCTTGCCCTCTGTATATTTTAATCTATATAACTGGTATAATAAAAAGCAAATTATTGCAAGCAGCGCTATTATCGCAAACTCATGTATCATATAAATAATTTCGAAAGATTCCTATAAATTATTTCTTCCTGCCGAAGATTTTCATGACTTTTGAGAGCCATCCCTCGGCTTTATGCTCTTCACCCAGAAGCTTTGCAGCAAGCCTGACGAATTCTCTGCTCGAAGGCGAGCTGGGGGAGAAAAGGACAACGGGCATTTTCAGCGCAAGGCTGCGGTAAACGTTCTTGTCCAGGGGTATGCTTGATACGACAGGCAGCTCTATGAGCTCTTCGACCTCCTTCGGTGTGAGTTCGTATTTCTCCTTGCCTACCATGTTCAGTATCACGCCAAGGGACTTGATACCCATCTCATTCGCAACTTGATGACATTTTATGATGTCCATGGTGGAGGGTACGAACGGCGTGTTGACGAATATGACCTCGTCCGACGCTCGCACAGTCGCCATCGCCTCCCTGCCAAGGCCTGGGGCAGCGTCAAGGAGGATTATGTCTGCCTTTCCGAAAAGCTTTTTGATGGTGTTCTTCAGCCTTGCTATGTCAACGCCTTTCATGTCGCTGAACGAAAGCGAGGCCGGAATCACGCGCAGGCCGCTTATATGATACTGATATATGGCGTCTTCTATCTTCGCCTCGCCGGTGAGAACCTGGTTGAGGGTCACAGGCGTATAATACATGCCCAGATAAAGGCCCAGATGCGACGTTGATATGTTGCAGTCGATTATTATGACTTCTTTCTTAAAGGTCTGAGCCATTATGGAACCCAGATTCGCGACCACGGTTGTTTTGCCGACACCGCCTTTGCCCGAGATTATGCCTATTACTCTTGTCATACCCAACCATATGTTGTTTTCCATTCTTATATTTTTACCATTTCAGCGCGCATAGTATTCTCGACAGTTCGTTCTCATCCCTCACTAGGATCGGGAAGTCGGCGACATGCCTCAGTTTCGCATCCACCGCCCTTATGTAGCTAAGCAGGTCCCTTTCCGACGAAAGCGCAAGCGAAGTTGCTATCATGCGGAGGACCACGTCTGCCTCGTATTTCCTGCAGAAGACTCTGAGGTTCGAGAACAGCACGTAAAGGAAGACGTCGGCGAATATCTGCGCCCCGTACTTGCCCATGAGCTCCTTGTCATTCTTGTACAGAAGTTTCAGATGTTTGGTATCGAAAAGCACTGCATGATATTTTTCCATGAATTTCTGGACGCTCGGCCATTTTGTCCTTATAAGGAAATCGGGCAGCCAGCTATCGCTCGTTTCTTTCGCTGAATATTTTTCCCTCAGGTATGCAGGTATCCATCCGAATTCCGCTTTCAGGCGCTTGCCCTGCTTTGTTATGTAATTCTCCCTTATCATGCAACGGAAAAGGGGATTTTTCAGGCCGACTTCGTTATGGTAAAGGTAGTTGGTTTTAACGCCCCATGTAGTCTGTATCTCGAAAAGCGATATACCCTTTTCGCTACCCGCGCAGTTTGTCCATATGAGCCAGAAGTTCTTGTAATCCGTAATCTTCTGTTTCGCGCGCATGCTCCCACTTATATAAATATACTATTCCGAGGGGGCATATAAAATACCACCCCCCGTCCTGGAACATTAACCGTTTGTTAAAGCGGCCGGAAAAATAGAGAAATTTTCAGACGGATGTACTATTTATTTTACTATTTATTTCATCGCAGCTTTCCTCTGCTCGATTTTCGCAAGCTTCTCCTCGTTCCTTGCCTTAAGGCTCATGTAGGCGTTTTCCGTTATAAGGCCTTCTTTGAATTGTCTTTCGAGCAGGTTCATAACCTTTCTGATGTTCATCTCTTCTTTTTCGAGGGATTCTCGCTCCCTCATCCTCTCGACAACGACCGTAGTCTTGACCACGCCCGACGCGCCGCCCGGCGCCTGTATCCTAAATATCCTGTCGAACACGCCTTTCATCTTTCTGACGAAGAACAGCAGTATGACTATGGCCACGACCATTATCACAAGGATGGCTATCAGCCATGGCGGGAATATGGTTTCTATGAGTATTTGCAGGAAAGGCGCCTGGGCCAGAAGATATATTGCCTTCTCGAGCGCGCTCCAGCCAGAGTGCACTTCGCTCAGCGATTCGTCATACATCTTCTTCTGCAGGTAGTCTTCCGCGAGCCTTATATGCTCCTTTATCTGGTCTATGTATGGCAGGACCTCCTTCGTGTCCTTGCCTGCTTTCTTCGCATTTTCAACATCGAACTCGAACTGCTGCAAGGCTTTCTTCAGCCTTTCTATCTCCCACTGAATCAGCTGCGCCCTGGTCGTGAAAACTGTAAGTAAAAACGTCTTCTCGTCCTTGGTTATGTTGGCGTCAGCCATTATTTTGCCGGAGTACTCTTTCGCCTCTGCTGTCTGGGGGATTTTAAGCATTATGGTGAAGGTTGAAGAGTTGCCGACGGGCAGTTCGCTTATCATCTTTGGCGTTATGTCCTGAATCCACGGCGATGGTATGCCTGTTATGCGAAGGGTGATGTTGTGTAGTTTGGAACCGCCCGTGTTTTTAACTTCGACTGTCGGATATTTCACAGCATCCAGCTCGACACCAAGCTCCTGAGGATATTTGACTATTTCGATTTTCGGCGGTAATGCCGCACCTCCTGCTGCGCCTTCCCCTCCAGCAGGAACGCCAGGCGGCTGGGGTGGCTGCGGCGGACCGCCTTCGACAACATAGAATGTTCTGTTAGCAGTGGCCGGAGTTATATTCTGGTCAAAGGTTACCTTTGCGTTCAGAACGTACATTCCAAGCGGCTGGAAAGACCAGATGAACAACTGCCTCAGAAGCGTCCTGTTGGTGTGGGCGTCCACGTTTATGGAAGCGTTGCCGTAGTCCCACGTTTGATTCATGCCGGACACCCAGTATTCAACCCGGACATCCTGGTTGGATATATCCCCCCTGTTCTCTATCAGCAACTCGAAATCCACGTAATCATTTCTGACAACTTCGCTCTCTATCGATATTACCTCAACGTCGTAAGGACCCCCTCTTGCTATTTTGAAAGGAATCACGTCCCCCGTAGCTTTTCCGTGGCGTATAACCTGCAGGAGAGCCAGATAATCCCCTGTCGCTGTCGTGCCTTCAACAAGTGTTTCTGACTGATACGTGTAGAAGCCAGGGGCTATTTGTGCAAAATCAGTTTTATTTAAATAGCCCCAAGGCCTATTGACGCTAACCAGCATTTCTCCTGAGGGACAATATGCGCATGGCAAGCGATAAAAAATCGTCAGATTTATGGCATCAGGTTCTGCCGGTATGCCGTTGTCCAGGACCGAGACAATTATCGGTATGCTGCTTGAAATATACGCATATTCAGGTATTTCAACCTCGACTGCCAATTCACTGGATTGTTCAACCTCAAACGTGAAAGAAGTTGTGTTGTATACAGTTTTGTTTACTCCGGCCAAATAATGTGTCGAGTTGGCCGTGAAAGTATAATTCCCGAGTACCGCATTTTGAGGGATGAAGTAAAACCCGGAAGCATCTCCGTTTGAATCCGTAATGAACGTGCTGCCCATCCACATGTAAGAGGTCTTGTTTTTGCCGTTGGGGTCGGCGAGTGTGAGATTGACATTCGTTCCCGGCAGTATCGTGCCTTCTACGTCATGTGTGTTAATATTTATCTCATTGAAAAAATCGCCCAGATAGACATATCTGCTCGCGTTCAGGCCGACCAGGAGCTTGGAGTATATTTGGAAGTAACTGGTGTTATCCGTATTGTTCTTGCCCATGTTGTCTATGGCGTAAACGCTCACGTTGTAATATCCCTTCATCGTCGTGTTGCCCCACACGCCCTGGCTCGGAGCATAGGGATTATCAGGGTACTGAACTCTCCAGAACGAAGTGCCTCCTGTCGGAATGCCCCCGTAGAAGGTCATGAATATAGTGGAATTTGAGCCATCAGGTCTTAACACGGTAACGGTCACGTT
>CAYGVQ010000003.1:0-24700 GCA_964353515.1 uncultured archaeon | reverse complement strand
CCGACCTCGAAGAAGGACAATCTCGGCCCTATTGTCATGTTTTCCGAAACGAACAGGACTTTTACATTATAATTTCCCTTCGCTTCAGGCTTGAGTGCAAATTCTTTTATGATTGATGAGTTCTGTGGCACCAAAACATTCCCCGTGAAATTCCATGAATCCTCCCCTTCTACCCAAACAAACAAATCGCCGTAAATCTCCTGGCCTTCGTTTATTAACTTTATTTTGACAATTTCATCTTCTCCGAGTGCGATGTCGTTCGCCTCGACACTCATTTCCAGTTGCGAATCATACTCTATTGCTATTTTCGCCTTTTCCAGAATTTTGGTCACGAATCTGTTCCTGTGCAAAAGAGCAGGGATGTAAACATAAACTGCTCTCCTGTTGTCAAGTAGGGTTTGGGTCTTGTACCAGTAGCTTTCGTTCGGATATGGGTATTCTATAAGAGGCTCTACTTTCTTCTTAATGCACTCATATATTTTCTCTTCATCTCCGCTGGTTGGTTCGTTGCCCAAGCTTAGTTCTTCAAAGCATTCAATTAAAATGGCGGTATAATTGGTATAACAGGAATCATTATAAATAATGTTTTTGTCCAGCCCATACCTTTGTGAATATTTCAAGTCGACATCCACCGACCTGATAGCGGCGCCTGTTGGTAAAATGAATTCCCTGACGAACATAGGTATAAGCGGCCTTTCCTGTTCCATAAGGTAAGAGTCCGCGCTGAAGAAAATTATCTTCCTGCCATCGATAGTGTAATTGCTTTCGATCTCAGATGATATGGCGAAGGAATTTGACCGGCTTATAGCATAGGCTGGCTCCTTGGTGAAGACCTTGTTATTTACTGGCCTATATGCAGGATCGACAAAAAGTATTCTTTCAAGAACGTCTTTCATGTAAAGATGCGGCTGGAATTTCTCTATCTGACCCGCGTATAATACAGCGAAGGTCTGTTTTGTCGGATTGTTATTCAGCGCCTTCATGAAAGCTTCGCCAAGTGTCTTGCCGGACGCGATTCCATCGAAGAAGAATGCCGATGTTATGGTAGTATAAGTATCATGTATCACGCCCGATGAGCCTAGCACGCTGCCGCCCTGCTGCACGACCTGTTTTTTTATTTCAGATGCCGCTGATATGTCGTGATCATCATAAAGGAAGCCTGAAAAGCTTATTTCTGTGAAATTATCTGAACGGTTATAGGGAGCGAAGTAAAGCTCTGCCCAGTTTCTGTCGTCCGGCGGCACGAGCCAGTATTTGTCGCCCAGGCCGAAATACCCGACGATATCTGCTTCAGAAATGTTCTCGTTCATGCTTTGGCTTATTACAGGGAGATGGTCGGGCAGGATGTTAAGATGCGGCTTCGGCCATTTCTTCCAGTCAAATTCGAAGATGGAATACATCACCGTGACTGCCTTGTCCGAGTATGACCAGAGCGCGCCTACCGGGCCGAGGAGGACTTTGATTACTTCCATGGCAGCAAGGTTGCAAAACTGATTCACGACATCATCTAGGTCCTCTTCCGCGGCAGGGGATTCGATTCTCTTTTCTACTATTCTCTTTGTATCGAACCCCTTCAGGACAAGGTTGTCAGCAATCCATGCCTGCGACATGCCGCCGAACATGTGCAATGCGTCGATGATTTTACCATACCTGTATTCGCCTATCAGAACCGTTTTGTTGCTCCTCGGCAAGCTTTCCCTTGCCAAATTTAAGCTGGTTGAATAAAGCGAGCCGTCAAGCCTTCCGACAGCTAGGTCCAGCATGCCGTCTTGGTTGACATCGCCATATATTATGTCGGAATAAAGGATGTTTCCGTCCTTGTTATTGAAAATTTCAAAGCCGATATCCGGGAAATGCCAGAACGGAATTGAATCATTTCCTCCCAGAATAGCCAGGTATAATGGTTCGCCTTTCTTGTATTCAAGCGAGTTGTGAAACAATCCTTTGTTTCCAAAATATTCAATATTTCTCCTTATTTCCTCCGAAATAGCTGCCGTAGTTTTATCTTGAATCGATATTATGAAGCCTTTCCTCCGACCTGCCAGATAACCTGCCAGCGCGCTCTCCTCTTTGTCGAAATTTGCCAGCACCAGATAATTCGTATCGTCCACGTTTTCTCTGAGCTTTTCCGTGTAAAAATCCTGGATTTCATCAGCTGACATGGATTCGAAGTCAAGGATATCGTATCTCGAACCACGCTCAAAGATTACCGGCATTCCCAGATAATAGGCAACCGCTGATCCGAGTATGGCTTTGTCCTTCGCCTCAGCATACACGGCCTGTGTCGCGTTAGGAAAGAAAAGTTCTGGAATTCGGGAATACTCTATCTGATACGAATTATTCAACCCAAGAGAAAACCCGAGCGTGTAAATGTAATCAGGCTTGTATTCGCCTATGAATTTTTCAACTTCCGGCGTCAGCGAATCAGTTACTATCAGCGGAAGCCGCGCGGGCGTGGCTGAAATTATATTCCTGAAATCGCTGCTGGTAAGTATTATAGAACGCCCGGTCGGCAGAGGGACGGTTGGCTCGGGAGGTTCGGGAGGGGACGGCGGCTGGATGTCGGAGATCGTGTAGGTAGGTTCTGGGTCTGTAAATTTTCTAATTTTCATTGAATCCCAATAATATGTACTTGTGTCAGTGTCCCAGTAACCTCCAATTTGTAATTTTGATGGTGAACCGCCCGACCTTGAGGAAACATGCTTTTCATCGATGTAAACTCTATAGTCAGTTTCATTCCATGCTATTGTGAATTTATGCCAATCATTCGTTCTGCTAAAAATGCTTGGATGCAAAACCTCTTCTGGAACAAAACGATAACCGTATTTTCCTGGAGAATTTATTTCAGAAACGCCCACTATGACTTCATTTTCGTATATATTATCCTTATACATAAAGACCTGTGAATCACGAATGTTTTGACCTTGAATATCTCTGAACCAAATTTCCGCTGCTCCAGATTTAACATAATTTCTTCCTACAACAGCAAATGAATTTGAAGTCCATAGTCCATACGGATCAAATATTTTAAGTGACCTATTACCAGTTTTTGCATAATTCGTAGAAGTTTCTATTACGGTATTTTGGTTCCCGTAGGCTATTTTCCAGTCATGGTTTTCTGGCGTGTCTGCATATTCAAAATCATCGAAATCCAAGAATACGTCACTCCCATTGCTTTCACTTTCCGCATTTTCATTTCCAAAATGCATCTTAACAATGGTGCTTGAATTTGCAGGCAAGAAAGGAACTTTTATCCAAACTTTTGAATAATTTCCGTCAATCTTTTCTTCTATCCAATATGGAATTTTTGTTTCTTTATCTGAAGTAGAATTATAATAAGTAAATCGAAGATCATCGAAATCCGGTTGCATCGATTCGTTGTAATTTATTTTCAGTAAAATTTGAAAATCAAAAAGATCATGCCCAGAATTTTCAGAAATGTTTATAATTTTTGCATATTTCCAGTCAGAGTTCCACCAGGTATCGGTTGGATATGCGTTAACAGAATTAGATGTAATGAAAAATATTGTTAAGACCAAAAATATTAAAAAATTTTTCATTACTTTTAAATTGAAGAGGTTATTTATAAACTTAACTGAAAAATGTTTAAACATAATATAAAAATGTTTAAATAATGGGAATTTATTTTCACAAATACATATCAATTTAAAATAGTTTAATTAAATTGGAACTATGTGTTATACGAAAAGGATAAGAATATTTACCGGGATGGTATGTAACGTTAGTTGTAGATTTTGCTATTATATCGGGCTTTCACAAGATAGGACAACAGAAAATATAAAAAGACAGATGGACATCGCCAAAAAATATGGAATGGAACATATAGACTTCTCTGGAGGAGAACCGACAATAAGAAGGGATTTTTTAGAACTAGTAGAATATGCCAAAAGGAAGGGGTTTAAAACAATATGTACATTAACAAACGGTCTTAGGTTTTCGGATAAAGATTTTCTACAAAAATGTGTAAATTGTGGTTTGAACGAAATTTTATTTTCAGTTCATGGTTATAATGAAAAAAATCACGACTGGCTAACTCAAGTTCCAGGCTCATTTAAAAAATTGATGAAAGCTATGGAAAATGCAAAGGAATTAGGTGTAATCTTTAGAACTAATACAACTGTTACGAAGGCAAATTATAAATATCTTACAGAACATGCAAAAATCTTCATAAAATTCAAACCTTTGCAATCTAATTTTATATTGTTCAATGACTGGGATTGCGCAGAAAAAGTTGCTAAGGACTTTTCGGTAAAATATTCAGAAGCTTCATCTTATCTTAAAAGGGCGATAAATATGATGAAAGATCATGTAAAATATATAAATTTAAGATACATTCCATTTTGTTTCATGTCTGGGTATGAGAAATATGTTTGTGATTATTCTCAAAAGATATACGATCCTTATGAGTGGTCTCAGAGACTTTTAAGTAGATTCGGCGATCCTTTGAATTTTTCGAACACCTTGAAACACTATAGCTATATAATAACAGGTGCCTTGAAATTTAGACCATCACTAAAATTTAATCATAAAGAGTACATTGAAGATGTATTTCTTGCATATAGAAGAAATACTTATGCAAAACCAAAAGAAATATGCGGGAAATGTAAGTTCTATAAAATCTGTGATGGACTCGAAACTTCTTATGCGAAAATAATAGGAACTGGCGAACTAAAACCACAGGCTGGCGAAAAAATTACAGATCCGCTTTATTTCAGACGTAGTTTTTATGGTGATTGACTTGGAAGGGGTTTCTATAATAGTGCCAGTTTTCAATAGCGAGAAAACTATTAGAAAATGTTTAGAATCTTTGCTGAATATCGATTATCCTAAACATAAATTAGAAATAATCTTGGTTGATGACGGTTCAACGGACGGGACGAAGGAAATCATTAGGCATTACAGTGGGGTGAAGTTGATAGAACAGAGGCATAAAGGACCGGCAACGACGAGAAACGTTGGTGTAAGAAAATCCTCAGGCAAGTATATTTTTTTCACAGACTCTGATTGTATAGTACGAAAAGACTGGATAATGGATATGCTCAAAGAATTCAGAGGCAATCTAGCAATCGTCAGTGGAAGCTTGGTACCGTTTTCAATGAAAAGACCGAGTGAAAAATTTGAACAAATGAGAAGAGAACGCCTTTACGGGGTAAGAAGACGTCTGGTAGAAGTCGTACCTTCATGTAACATGGCAATAAAAAGGGGAGTTTTCAATGAAATTAATGGTTTTGATGAGGATTTTAAGTATGCGTCTTTTGAGGACTACGATCTTTGCAGAAGGGTCAAAAAGCTAAAGTATGCAATTCTATATGAACCCACGATTCAAGTTATTCATTTGCATTCATCTTCTTGGAAGGGTGTTTTTCGAAGAGCGTTAATACATGGCAGGGAAGGCGTAAAATTCAGGGGAAAGGATGAAAAATCCAGAGAATTAATTATTTTGTTGTCAAATATCCTCTTAATTAACTTTAAATCTTTAAAATATGGTCCAAAATTCATCAGCGGGTTCATATATGAGTTTTCAAGTATATTGGGAGAATTGGTTGGCTTGGCAAAATATAGGTAAGGAAGAAATTGAGTATTCAATAACTTTATAAATATTTTATTATAAAGTATCAAAAATGAAAAAGACACCATTCAAATGCATCAAGTGCGGGAAGATAACAACTACTACCAATAAAAATGTTCTTAAGAGCGAGCTCTGCTTTTCTTGCAGGATAGGTGAAATTGGATGAAAATTGAAAACACTCTTTATGATGATGTCAATTGTTCGATGAAGACCGAATGTTCAGAAATACCGAACAAATTCCTTGAGTGGTTACCGAGGAAAGGACGACTCCTCAATGTTGGTTGCGGTCCATTCACGGAGGCGGAGCGCATGTTGCAAATGGGCCTTGAGGTTTACGGGTGCGACATATCGAGGTTTGCCGTCAAGAAAGTCGGTGACCACAAAATAAGGCTTTGTGACGCACGTGTGAGAATACCATTTAAAGATAATTCTTTCGATGTTGTGTACTGCACTGAAGTCCTTGAGCATCTCGGCCAAGTTGGGAGGTTTTTTGACGAAATTGCACGGGTGACGAAGCGGGATGGCATGCTCTTGTTGTCTACACCTTTGCTCAACTATTGGAAGTTCAGGCTAAAGATAATGCTGGGAAAAGACATATTCGATGATTATCATTGCAGGTACTTCACGAAAGAAAGCGTCAAAAGCAAATTGGAGAAATGCGGATTCGAACTTGTTGATTACGAGGTCGCCGGAAGGTTTAAACACATAAGAGAATCTATGTGCGGCCACATTTTTTTGAAGGCGATAAGGCGCGATAGACAATGAAACCGAAAGTCTCAATAATCGTTCCTACAAAGGATAATAGGTTCATCAATCAGGTCAAGGAAGACTTATCGAAGCAGACATTCAAAAACTTTGAACTCCTGGTTATGGACTCCAATGAACCAGTTTCTGTCAAAAGGAATGCAGGTGTGAAAAAATCTAGTGGTGAATGGATAGTTTTCATTGATGATGATGTGAGATTGCCGCCGAAATGGTTAGAAGAACTCTTTAAGTCTGCCAAAAAAAATATTTCTATAACTGGTTCTGTTATGACCATATACAATTTTGGCTTTTTTTCACATTCAACTGCATGCAATTGCATATTTCATAAAGATAAATTTGTACCTTTCAACGAATCTTTTAAGTACGCGGCGCATGAAGATAAGGATTGGTTTTTTAGAATGGGTGGTACTGAAATTGTATCTTCCGCTGTCATTTATCACATGGATCAGCAGAAGTCAAAAATCAAAAAGAATTTTATATTTGGAATGGAGGATGTAAAAATTTGGATGATGTATAAAAATAATGAATGGGATCATAGTATCAAATATCCCATGTTTTATGCTGTCAGAGACTCCATAATTTCAATATCACGCGCATTTGGGATAGTTTATGGTATAATAAAATATTGGGTGTTTAGATGCAAGTGAAAAATATAGCAAGATATTTCAATAATTATATCAGAATAAAGAAGGGGCTCGAATCACCTCTCACTCTGATAATTTTTGTTTCTGATAGATGCAACCTCAAATGCAGACATTGTTTCTGGTGGAAACAGAAAAAGGCAGTAAAAGAACTTACTATAGAACAACTTACCAAAATCGCTCGTTCAGTAAAAAATCCGCTTGAAACATTACATTTGACCGGTGGGGAACCTTTTCTAAGAAATGACATATCCGAAATATGTGCAACATTTGCAAAATTTAATTCGCCTAAAAACATTGCTTTCTCCTCGAATGGTGTAATGACAGATACAATAATGGAAAAAATGAAAGAGATAGGGGAAAAATGTGAAGAAACGGCGGGATATAGACCAAATCTCTCCATATTAATTTCACTGGATGGTTTTGAAGCAAAACATGAGTATATAAGAGGTGTGAAGGGGAGCTTCAATAAGACGGTAAATACCATAAGACAGCTAAAAGAGAATAATATAGACGTATCAGTTTGTTGTGTGCTGACAACTGATAACGTAAATGAAGTTTCGGAACTATCTGATTTTGTTCGTAATGAACTAAAGGTTCCGTTATCAATCGAAATCGTTAGGCCAAATCCAAGGATAAAGAAAGTCCGACCGCCAAAATTTGAAAAGCGGTTTTTAGACTTGGAAACCACGTTTTTTTCTGAGATACAGAGAAAGCGGATGGAGTTGAAATTTGATATTATTAACGGTAAAGGCAAATTCAATTGCCTTGCTGGTAATGCGATGGGTGTGATTTATTCGAATGGTGATGTGTCAATATGCGAGATGCTGAAACCATTCGGAAATCTAGAGGATACTGATTATGACTTCTCACTGACATGGAAGAAAAGACCGAAGAGGCCGCAGGACTGCAAGTGCATACATGGGTCCTTCATTTCCACTTCTCTCTACTACGACCCTAAATTAATGCTATATCAACGTGTAAAAAGTTTGTTAAGCAATCGCAAAAAGTCACTGTGAATTATAATGCTCGATTTTATCTGAAATGTTTTATGTTTTTATTACCAAAAAATTTCTTGCGAAATATTTTAAAAGAACCTTTAGCGAACCATAAAAAATTCAATCTTTTAATTTCCCTGATTATTACGTATTTTTTGAATTCACTCTCCGCTATGTCTACAAATTCGAAAAGTTTTTTGACATCGACATTTTTGTGTCTGAAAAAAGCTACATAATCATCATAAGAAGTTAATCCAAATGATCTAAAAAAATTCCAGTCCACTGGTTTATTGATAAGTCCATCTTCTTCCATAATTCTCCATAATTCTGTATCCGGGAATGGTGTGGTCAGAGTGAATTGCGCATTATCTGGGTTCAGTTTCTTGGCAAAATTGATTGTATCTCCTATCGTCTTTATCGTATCTTTTGGAAGACCAATCATAAAATTTGCCAAGGTTTTTATCCTCAATTCTCTACACATTTTAAACGCGTTTTTTGCCTGTTCTAAAGTTATGCCTTTTCTAATTGAATTCATGATTTCTTGGTTTCCAGTTTCAACTCCAAAATTTATTAAAACGCACCCCGTATCCTTCATTCTTTTCAAGAGTTTGAAAGAAACTCTATCTACTCTTGTGACACATTGCCATTTTAGATTAATTCTATGACTTTCCAATAAATCACAAAATTTGATGATTCTGTCTTCATTAAATGTGAATAAATCATCATGAAAAAGGATGTTTCTAATTCCATAGACATCTCTTATTTCAATTATTTCTTGAATCATATTTTCTGGTGTTCTCGGTATCCATCTGGTTCCGAGAGTAGCTTTACAGCAATAAATGCATCTGAATGGGCAACCCCTGCTCGACATGATTGTAGTACATCTGAAATTTTGAAAATATTCTTCGTATTTTTCAAGTTCCATTAAATCTCTCGCCGGAAATGGCAAGGAGTCGAGATTTTCTATAAAAGGCCTTTCTTGATTTTCGACTATTTTGCCATCTTTAACGAATGAAATGCCCATGATTTTATCTAATTTTTTTCCTTCCATCAATTCATTCATGGTAATTTCGCCTTCTCCCTTTACAACGATTATGTCTTTATTCTCTTCTAAAACAGATTTAGTGCATGCTGATGCATGAGGGCCTCCAAAAATAATTTTCTCAACAAAATCGAATTTCTTTGCTATTTTTTTTAATTCTTTTGCATTATTATATGCTACTGTCGGCACAGAAAAGCCTACTATATTCGGCCTGAAATTTTCTACCATATTTTCAAAGGTTTCTTCCCAATTGGAATGCAACGTAAGATCAAGAATTTTTATTTCAGTTTTCTTATTTTTTTCTCTCAAGAATGAGGCTATATATCCTATACCTAGAGGTGGTCTAATGTTTTTTTCCAAGCAGTGGGGATAAACCAGCAATATTTTTTTCATAGTAATTTCTGGGTGTTATTATTTTTAAATTATAAATATCTTAGTTACTTTTAAATATTATGTGTGGAATATGCGGGTTTAGCGGTTTCGAGGACAAAGCTTTGGTCAGAAAAATGTGCAAATCGCTCTATCACAGAGGCCCCGATGATGACGGTTTTTTCCACGATAAAAACGTTAATCTTGGCGTGAGAAGGCTGAGCATAATAGACGTGAGCGGCGGGCATCAGCCAATCCACAACGAAGAACAAACGGCATGGATAATTTTCAACGGGGAGATATACAATTATCTTGAATTGAGGGAAGCCCTTGAGAAAAAGGGGCACAAGTTTTACACGAAAAGCGATACCGAGGTAATCATACATTGTTACGAAGAGTTCGGCTTGGACTGTCCGAAAAAGTTGAGGGGGGATTTCTCCTTCGCGATATGGGACTATGAGAAGAAACGATTGATGCTGGCCAGGGACAGGCTCGGGGTCGCGCCGCTATACTATGCCGTTCTCGATAAAAAAATCATATTCGCATCGGAGATCAAGGCCATTCTTGAGTGCAAAGAGGTCAAAAAAGAGATTGACTACGAAGGCCTCCATCATTACCTGACATTCCAGTACATCCCGTCCCCCCTCACGATATTCAGAGGGATAAGAAAACTGCCGCCCGGGCACGTTCTTGTTTTCGAGTCCGGAAAATGCAACATATCGAAATACTGGGACGTCGAAAGCGGCATTACGAATTTCTCAGAAGATTATTATTCAGCCAAAATAATGGAAATCCTGAAAGAAAGCGTGAAGATAAGGCTGATGAGTGAGGTGCCTTTAGGGGTTTATCTGTCCGGCGGCCTGGATTCAAGCACCATAACCGCGCTGACCAGCATGATTAGCGGGGAAGGAGTCAAAACTTTTTCTTTGGGAAGTGATCACCCTCCAGACAACGAGCTAAGATACGCCAAAATGGTCTCGGAAAGATTCGGCACCGACCACAAGGAAGTCATGGTATCCACGGATTCGATAATCAGGAATATCGAGAAAATCTTCTGGTATATGGATGAGCCGATAGGCGACACCGCACTTATCCCAGAATTCTTCTTGTCTGAATTCGCCAAGAAGAAAGTTACGGTGATACTTTCGGGCGGAGGCAGCGACGAGCTTTTCGGAGGTTATGAAAACTATAAAAATGTCATGTTTTTCCATAAACTGAAAAACGCAATACCTTCTCCCATGCGCCCTTTCATACCGAAAATCGCTGAAAGGATGACAAGAAACCCGACGAAACTGGAATACGCCAGGTTTTTGTCGTCCGGAAAGGACGACATTCTGTACAGGGGGCAAGGATATCTATTTTATTATGACAAGCCAGAGCTGTACAACGATTCGACCAAGAACCTGACGGCGTGTATTGAGCCGAAGGACGTCATAAAAAGGTATTTTTTGAACAACAACTTTGACCTTTTCCACAAACTGGCTTATGTCGACCTCAAGATATTCATCCCCGACAACTGCACCAACCACGGCGATAGGATGGGCTATTCCCATTCCGTAGAGGTCAGAAGTCCGTTCCTCGACCATCATCTCGTCGAATTCGCCTTCCAGATACCGCATAGCCTGAAAATAAGAGGGAAAACCGTGAAATACATACTCAAAAAAACCATGAAAGACATTTTGCCGCAGGAAGTACTAACGAGGCAAAAATGGGGTTTCCCAGCACCCCCAAACTATTGGTTTTCCAAAAAAAACTTCATGGAATTCACGGAAAATAACCTGGATGAGTCAGAATTCGTCAGGAAACATTTCAACAACGAAAAAATACGAAATCTAATCGAAAATTCATACAAGCCGAAGGAAAGCCATAAATTATGGGGGCTGCTTGCATTATCGGTTTGGCATGACGTTTTCTTCGAAAAATGATGCTTTAAAGCCTTTATATTTAAAATACATTATAAAATGTCAAGTTGATGTTATGAAAGTTGTCATTTTGTGCGGCGGCATGGGAACCAGAATGAAGGAGGAAACCGAATTCAAGCCAAAGCCTCTGGTGCTGATCGGGAAATATCCCATACTCTGGCATATAATGAAACATTACGCCCATTACGGCTTTAACGAGTTCATTCTTTGTCTCGGCTACAAGGGAGAGATGATAAAGGATTATTTTCTCAATTACGACTACATGGCCAACGATTTCACGCTTGGTCTTGACGGCCAAAAGGCCTTGGAATTCCACAGAAAAGACGATATAGAGAACTGGAAAATCACCTTCGTAGATACCGGGCTTGAGACTAACACTGGCGGAAGAATTAAAAAAATTCAGAAATTCATAAAGGATGACAATTTCTTCTGCACATACGGTGACGGCGTTTCCGATGTCAATATACTTAAACTGCTGGAATTTCACAAGAAACGAGGTAAGATCGTAACCCTGACAGGGCTTCATCCTGTATCCAAGTACGGCATCATAAAGGCCGACAATACCAGTACGGTAAATTATTTCGTGGAAAAACCTATAATGAAGGATTTGACAAGCGGTGGTTATTTCATTTTCAACAGGAAGATTTTCGACTATCTCGATGAGAATTCAGTGCTTGAGAAAGAACCTTTCGAAATACTGTCGAAAAAGAAACAGATATCCGTATTCAAACATGATGGCTTCTGGATGTGTATGGACACGTACAAGGAGGCTCAGAAGCTGAATGATATCTGGAATTCGGGAAAGCCGCCATGGAGGATATGGAAGTGATGCAAATGGCCGAAAACTTCTGGAAGTTACGCGACGTCTTCGTGACCGGAGCGAGCGGTATAATCGGTTCATGGCTCACTAAGGAGCTCGTCGACAAAGGGGCTCAGGTCACAATTCTGATGAGGGATCGCGTCCCCAAATCCTACCTGAACCTATCCGGATACATAAACAAAGTCAACATATCACACGGATCGCTTGATGACTACCACGCTATAGAAAGAACGCTGAACGAGTATGAAATAAAAACTGTTTTCCATCTTGCGGCACAGACAATCGTAGGGACAGCCAACAGGTCGCCGCTTTCTACCTTCGAATCCAACATAAAGGGTACCTGGAACCTCTTGGAAGCCGCAAGGAATTCCAAATTAGTAGAAGGCGTAGTTGTTGCTTCCAGCGACAAGGCCTACGGAGAGCATGATAAACTGCCTTACAAGGAAGATTTTGCGCTGAAAGGCAAGCACCCTTACGATGTATCAAAATCCTGCACAGACCTGATAACACAAAGCTACTATCACACATACGGCCTTCCGGTCGCGATTGCCAGGTGCGGGAATGTTTATGGTGGAGGCGATCTCAATTACAACAGGATCGTTCCAGGCACAATAAGGTCTCTTTACCTGAACGAAAACCCCATCATAAGGAGCGACGGAACGCTTGTGAGGGATTATATTTACGTCAAGGATATTGTCTCTGCCTATATGGTCATAACCGAAAACTTGGTTAAAGTTTCGGTAAAGGGTGAGGCCTTCAATTTCGGAAACAATGAACCGAAGACTGTTATAGAAATAGTTGAGGTTATAACCAAGCTGATGAACAAGAATCTTAAGCCAAAAATTCTTAATGAGGCAAAGGCGGAGATCAAGAAGCAGTATCTTTTCAGTGAAAAGGCAAACAGGGCCTTTGGCTGGAGACCGAAGTACTCGCTCGAAGCCGGCCTGAAAGAAACGATACCCTGGTATTTGGATTTCTTCAAAAATCATATTAAGATATGAAAGGGATAGACAGCAAAAAATTCGAAAGGAAAAGGGTTTTTATAACCGGCGGAACTGGCTTTATCGGCTCGCATCTACTCAAGAGACTGGTCAAATTGAAAAGCGATGTATATGCGTTGGTTAGGCCCGGTTCTGACACCTCCAGAATAGCTGATTTTTTGAATAAGGTTCATGTTATTGACTGCGATATAGAAGATTCTTCTCTTAAAAAAGAAGTGCAGAAAATAGAACCTGAAATAATATTCCACCTAGCGGCCTATGTCAACAGGGACAGAAGCTTTGAAGTTGCTAACAGATGCATGAAGACGAATGTTAACGGAACTATCAACCTTCTAAGATCGCTAGAAAACACCGCTTACGAAAGGTTTGTGAACACGGGAACTTGTGAAGAATACGGCAATATAAAGGCGCCGTTCAGGGAAGACTATCTGGTGAAGCCGGTTTCTCCGTATTCGATATCAAAAACTGCTAGCGTGTTGTTTTGCGAAACATACCATAAGATTTATGGGTTTCCGATTGTAAACCTGAGGCCATTTTTGACTTACGGGCCCTTCCAAGATGAAAAAATGTTCATTCCAGAAATGATTATATCCTGTTTAAGAGGCAAAAATTTTGAAATGACAGCAGGTAGGCAAGGAAGAGACCCTAATTATGTGGATGATATAGTTAATGGTTATCTTAAAGCAGCACACGTAAAGGGAGCTGTCGGTGAGATAATAAATCTAGGCTCCGGAAAGGAATACACCATTAAGGAAATGGCAGAAATGATAAACAATCTGACGGGCAAACCGATAAAAATTTTAGCAGGCAAAAAACCATACAGGGAAGCTGAAATATGGCATTTGTACTGCAGCAACGTTAAGGCGAAAAGGATTTTGGGCTGGTCGCCCAAAGTCGGCCTGAAAGAAGGCCTGGCCAAAACTATAAATTGGTACAAACAGAATTTAGAGTGACTGATATGGATGAAGGACAACTAAGAAATGAGATTTTCTCAAGAATAAAGGAAATTTATAAACTGCGAAAAGCCGGAATGAAATTCGTGCCAGGAAAAACAAAGGTACATTACAGCGGGCGTGTTTATGACGAAGAGGAGATGATAGCAGTCACAGATGCTGTTCTTGATTTCTATCTTACGTTCGGCGAAAGGGGGCTGAACTTCGAAAGGGAATTCGCTAAATTCAACCGAGTCAGGCATGCAGTTCTTGTGAATTCAGGCTCTTCTGCGAATCTGGTTGCAGTTTCGACGCTTTGCTCCAAAAACCTGAAAAATCATCTTAAACCCGGAGACGAAGTTATCACGCCCGCTGTCACCTTTCCTACCACACTGAATCCGATAATACAAAATGGTCTTTTTCCAGTTTTTGTTGATATTGACCTGGGAACCTATAACATAAATGTTGAGCTAATGAAAGAAGCTGCAACAAAAAAAACCAAGGCGATGGTGATACCGCATAGCCTCGGAAACCCGAATGACATGAAAGAAGTTATGAACTTCGCTGACAAAAGAGGCCTTTTCGTTATTGAAGATGCATGCGATGCATTGGGGTCAAAATTTGACGGGAAATTATGCGGGACTTTTGGTAATATGGGCACATTCAGTTTTTACCCAGCTCATCACATGACAATGGGGGAAGGTGGAGCAATAATAACCAATAATGATTCCATGGCAAAGATAGCAAGATCTATAAGGGACTGGGGGAAGGATTGCTTCTGCAAGACCGGCGATACAAACCTCAATGGCGCCTGCGGCAACAGGTTTAATTTTAAGGTTGACGGCTTGGCTTATGACCACAAATACATTTATTCAAATATTGGATATAATCTTAAAGCCCTAGACATCCAAGCTGCAATGGGTCTCGTTCAGCTGAAAAAAATGCCGCAATTTGAAAAAGCCCGCAAGAAAAACTTCAAACTGCTTTATAGCATTTTGGAAAAATATGATGAGTTTTTTATGCTGCCTAGGTGGTTGGATGGGACCGATCCTTCATGGTTCTCGTTCCCTATTACTATACGGGGAGATGCACCCTTTAGAAGGGAAGAAATTATAAGATATCTTGAGAACAAACAAATAGAGACGCGTCTGCTTTTCGCCGGAAACATTTTGAAACAACCGGCATATAGAGGAATAAAATATAGAATTCATAAAAAGTTGACAAATTCTGATATAGTAATGAAAAACACATTCTTTATAGGCGTTTACCCTGGCATAAACGATGATGTGATAAAATACATGGAAAGCTGTTTTAGGGGTTTTTTAAGCAAATTCAAGGGGTAGAATGAAAAAGCTTAAAGTTTGCATGATGGCGAGGGTGACCACTGCCCACTCGAGAGGCGGCATGGAAATCCATACAAAGATTGTTTGCGAGGAATTGGCCAAATTAGGTGTTGATATCCATCTCATCGCTCCTTCTTATGATGGGAAAGAGCATAATTTAGTTGAAAATGGTATTAATATACATTATGTTACGGCCTCTCAACCTAGATTTTTATGGAGTCCACAATGGTCAAAAGGGGCATATGAAAAATTTATTGAACTTGACAAAAAATTTAGATTTGATGTTTTTCATTCCATGGCTAGTGGAGGAATACCTTTTTTAATTCATATCCTTTTTAAGAAGAGCGCCATTAAAAAAATTTTAACTCTACACGGAACTCCGATTGATGAAATAAAATCTTTTGTTTCAGTTTTCAAAGGAAATAAATCATCTAGAAATTTTTTAAGAATAATTTTTAGTCTGATTTTTCATTCACTAACACATCCTATATTGTTTATTCTTTACCGAAATTGTGACGTCATAATAGCTACGAGCAAACCACAAATCAAAAACATAAAAAAGACTTTAATGATAAATTCTAAAAAAATAGTTTTAATACAAAATGGTATAAATACAGACCTTTTCTCCCCTAAAAATAGGGATGGAAAATTAGAGGAAAAATTACGTAAAAATTCTAGAGAAAAAATACTCTTCTGGGTAGGACGAATGGATAAGCAAAAGGGCATCCAAGTTGCGATAAATGGAATGAAATACATTTTATCTGAATTCCCGGAAACAAAACTCTATATAATGGGTGATAAAGAAGGATACTACAAAGAAATCAAAAAAATGATAATTGAACTTTCCTTAAGTAAAAATATAATATTTCTGGATTCCGTTAGTTATGAACAATTGCCTAAATATATAAACATTTGTAATATTTATGTCCACCCAACTTTAAGAGACGAAGCCGCACCATTGGTTATTCCACAAGCCATTGCCTGCGGTAAACCTGTTGTCGCAAGTAATATAGGTGGAATTCCTGATGTTATTCTAAATGGTGTGAATGGTTATGTGTTTGAACCTGGAAATGCCATACAGTTTTCAAATTATGTTAATAAGATCATATCTGACGATAAACTTAGTAATCTCATGGGTCATTCGGCTAGAAAAATCGCAATAAAAAATTTTAGTTCTGTTGTTATGACAAAAAAGTTGCTTGAGGTATATAAAAACAAATATAATAATTTCAAAAAGTGAATTTATGAAAAATATTAAAAAAATTTATAGAAATCTACCAGAAGGTGAACTGAAAAATTTAATTTCTAAAATTTATAGGAAAAATAGACCAGATAAGCCCAAATTTCCTTCTTATGTACAAATAGAACCAACAACCCGCTGTAACCTAAACTGTGTAATGTGTATGAGAAATTATTTTTTAAAAAGAAAATTAATGAAAAATGGCGATATGAGTTTTGAAAATTTTAGGAAAATTTTGGATAAAATTCCATCAACAGAAGAATTAGATATTCAGGGGGTTGGCGAACCTTTTCTAAACAAGGATATTATTAAGATGATTAAATATGCAAAGGGCAAGGGTATTAGAACATATACGGTGACTAATGCTACTCTTATAGGAAATATTGAGAAAGATATTGTTAAGTCTGGATTAGATATTTTAAAAATATCCTTTTATGGAGCCACTACTGAGGTTTATGAGAAAATAATGATAAATTCTAAAATGAAGAAAGTGATTGAAAATGTTAAAAGGCTAGATGAAGCGAAAAATAAATACAAATCAAAAACTCCTGTTCTAGAACTGACGGTTGGATGTATGCATGAAAACCTAAAAGACCTTCCCAAATTACCTAAAGTTGCTAAAGATATGGGGATTAAAAAGCTTATAATAGGTGAAATTTACGGATATGGTAAACCATTAGTTATTACAGATAAAGTTAGTAAGATAATTGAAAAGGTTAAGGATAATTGCAAAAAATTTGATCTAGAAAACGTAATAAATATTCCAAATGAAGTTTACGATTATACCAAGAATTGTCTTTGGCCATGGGTTGCTACCTATATAACTTGGGATGGTTACATAAAGCCATGTTGCTCAAGGCCTTACTTTGTAAATCTTAAATTAGGAAATATACTCAGTGAGAATTTTGAAGATATATGGAATAATAAAAAATACATTAATTTTAGGATAGCCTTAAAAAGCAAAAATGTTCCTTTCATGTGCAGGGGATGCCAGTATGATTTTACCAGCTTTGGTGTGACGAATGGGAAAAAATCTAATTGAAATGGTCATCGCAGAAATTCCCCGGGTTTTAGATTTCGTAGATAAAAAAAGGGGGTCTGATACCTACGGTTGCTGCTACTATCCTTTCTGGAGAGGCGGCAATGACCCCCTCATAGAAAACCCCATTTTTGTCAATGCCCGCTGGCAGGAAATTGCATACACGCTGGCCCTATTGTATAACAAGAATTATCCCAAGAACCCATATTATCATGACAAAGAAATTCTCGAGCTGATAAAAATAATAGTTTCTTACTGGGTAAAAATACAGTACAAGGATGGGTCCTTTTCAGAATGGTCGATTTATGAGCACGGGCAACCGCCAACAGCCTTTGGCTTGTTTGCAATGATTGAAGTGTATAAAATCATAAAAAATTCGCTTTCACAAAACGAGGACGAAAAAATCAGAAAATGCTTCATAAAAGCCGCCGATTGGCTGTGCAAAAACGTAGACAAAAATGCAATAAACCATGAATGCGTTGCAGTCGCTTCCCTGTACTCCGCATATTTGCTGTTCAACAGGAAGCGATACCTTGATGTTATAAGAGAAAAAATTGCGGTTATCAGTGAATTTCAATCTGACGAGGGCTGGCTGAAGGAGATAGACGGCTTAGACAGCGGATACAATATGTTGTCGCTTGCTTATCTCGGCCTTTACTGGAAAATGTCCGGCGATAATAGCATTTTGCCGATAGCAGAAAAAATTATGGAAATAAACAAGTTTTTTGTCTATCCGGACGGCACGCATGGAGGCGGCTTTAATTCAAGATTTGCAAGCGCATCTTGGACGCTGGGCTACCTGCTATTTTCAAAAAATTTTGATCTGGCTAGGTCTCTTTCTTACTTGTCATTAAAGGGTGTGTTGGAGGGCAGAGTGGCGGGGCAGCATAATTACACGGATTATCAGAGATGCGTCGCGCTCTATTATAACATATTGGCTTACGATGAACTTGAAGGAGCGGATTTGAGTAACGTCGACCTGTCATTGGTGCCCTCTCTGTCCAAAGAAAACATAAGTAAAACCTTCGACCATGCTAGAATAACCGTAGTTAAAAATGAATTCTACTATCTTGTCGCCGGTGATGGTGTATCCATTGGCGCCATGTATTCCTACTTATCGAAAAGAACTGTCATGTACACTTCCCCGATGTGTTTGGTTGACATTAGCGGAATAAAAATGAATTATGTAGATGGCAGTCTCTTGTGCTCAATGTCAAGGGGGAACAACTTTGAAATTTCTAGGGTGGATGATAAATTATCATGCAAAGGCGAACTTTATCCTGCAGGCATGGGAAAGTGGCTGCGAGAAAGGGACAATGCCAAAACAATAAGCTATAAGCGCATTCTGCATATATTGTGGGACAATGCGCCATTTTTGAACCGGCTTCTGTTCTCCTTCAACAGAAAGTTATTTAAGAAAAAACCAGAATCTAGCAGTGTAGAAATAGAAAGGTCCATTACCTTCATGAATGATAAATTATCGGTCAAAAATTCTATTCGTAACAAAAACCCCTTTCCCGTTGCTGAAGATGGAAAGGTTTGCGAGACATTTTTCATTCCGTTCGGACAATATGACGGCTTCGAGATAGACATTTCGAAGCGGAAATTCAGGCTGAACGACATCCTATCAAAGAAGGTAAAAACAAATGGCTTTAATGTCTACTTCGGCGGCAACAAAATTGCCGGCATGCTTCTTGAAGGGGAAGCCGAAATCGAATTAACTGTTGAAGACGGAAACTTGAATGAGAATAAAAACAACATGAAATTCACGGGAGGCACAGGTCTAATTGTCAGCATTCCGATGAGGAAACTTGGGCCAAATGAATCAATTAGCATAAATTATGAAATCTCGTTGTAGATTTCCACTATCTGCTCCGCCCTTTTATCCCAGTCATATTCCTTTTCGGCCAAAGACTTGCCATTTTTTCCCAGCTTAATTCCCATTTTTTTGTTCTCGATTAACTTTAAAATGTTTTCGATGAACCCGTCGATGTCATGCGGTTTCGCAAGCAGAGCGGATCCTCTTGTTATGTTCCTGACTTCAGGGAAATCATAGGAAACTATCGGCCTCCCTGATGACATGTATTCGAACAGTTTCATCGGGCACCAGAAAAATCCGTACTTTTCGAGGGAACTGAAATTTTTCGGGTTGAACGGGGCTATCAGTATGTCAGATTGGGAAAGATGGGATGGCATCAAGGAATAGTCAATTGGTCCTGTAAGTATCATATTCTCCGTCTTTTCCTTTTTGACCTTTTCAAACAGCGGGCCTGAGCCGATTAGTAAAAAGACTACGTCTGGATTTTCCTTCTTCATCCTGCTCGACATTTCCACTATTTCCTCAACGCCATGCCATTCCCTGAATGCGCCTGCAAACGTTATGATAATTTTATCGTCGGGTATTTTGTATATTTTCCTGACTTTGATTTTATTTTTATTATTATTGAAGAATCCAAAATCTACGCCGTTCGGGACAACGTAAATTTTTTTCGCAAAAAAATTCGTTAATATTTTTTTCATGGTTACCGTTTGCGTAATGATGGCATCCGCTTTGCCGAACTTTTCTCCAATGATTTTAGAATAAATCATTTTTTTAAATCCGCTATAAATGACAGGTGCCGGGTCGTTTACTTCAAGTACATATTTTTTATTTTTAACAAAAAGTAGGTCGACGGGATTTATATGAAATCTTTCATGTATTATATTAAAATTTTTAAGTTCATTTCTCATTCTTTTGTAACTCTTGAGATTTTCTATGGGATTTTTATTTTTCATTGATGGTAGAAAAACGAATGTCGTTGGTATGTCTGTTTTGCCTCTACCTCTTATAAAAAGTCTGATGTTGATATAGTCAGAGAGTGATTTCACGATGTTATATGTATGAATAAATCCTGCATGAGCAGAACCATATGTTTCGCCCAAAGCTAAATATGCAACTTTCATATTAGTTATTTGTTATTAATTTTTAAGTATTTTTTGCGAATGCCTATAAATTTGATGAAGTAATAAGTTTCAATAATTCTGCGGAGTGTGAATAGAAATGGTGACGAAAATGATAATAGTAAATCACCAGTTTTTTTTGCCATATAAGAAAATGTCAATAAAAGGAAGATTGGAAATGTCAATAATGATATCAGAGTTTCCGTAGTAAATTTCATAAATTTAGTAAGGATAAATGGTTGGCCAATAGATTTTCCGACATTTTTGCAATGCCTAATGAAATCCTTCCATGTAGACCTATAATCTGTATAATATTCGATATGGCGAGTTAACAATTTTGGAATTGCCCTCTCAAAAAGCTTCTTGCTAAAAATTCTATCTTCACTATAATAAAAATTCTCATCGAAAAATCCTATTTTTTTGAAAGCTCTGGTTTTAGCTATGTATGGACAGGGTGTATATTCTTTTGTAATTAGAATATCTCCATTAAATTTTAGTTCAATTTCATTCTTTGCTATTACTCCATATAAAAAAATTCTTCTCGAATCTTTTGGTATCCAAACCTTTCGATTGCCTACTATAAAGTTTATTCTTTTATGTTTTTCGAAAGTCTTAACTATGTTTTCAAGCGTGTCGCTCCTCACCCAGTCATCAGCGTCGAGGAAAAAAAGTATGTCGCCTTTTGCCACTTCCGCACCGCGGTTGCGCGAGAAGGCAGGACCCCTCTTTTTCGTGATTTCTTTGTCGCTGACCGGCGGGTAGCTGAACAGCCTTATTGTCTTCGGATATTTTCTAATGAAGTGCTCGGCGATTTGCTGCGTCCTGTCAGTGGAACCGTCGTTGACAATAATTATTTCGTAGCTTTTGTATGACGAGCTGAGAACGGAGTTTATTGCTTTAGCGAGGACAGTCTCCTCGTTGTGCGCCGGCATTACTACCGAAATAAAATTCCTTTTCATGCGAACCATCAGGTTACTTCAGATAATTACTATAAGAGCATTCTATGACTTCTTTGAGCCAGATATTGAGCGAAGCTTTGGCTTCCATCTGAATATCCTCATTATGTGCCATAATATCGGTTTCCCGCCTATCTCGATCAGAGGTTTCGGTATTTTGTCCGTGTACTCGCTTAAACGTGTTCCCTCCCCGCCGCATAAAATAACGACTTTCATTCCATTCGCCTGTTTAATGAAACTATATTAAATATGAGGTATTTTAAGTTAAAGGCTGCGCAGTTTTCTGGCAGCGGCAGTCATCGAGCCGCCGAAATTAGACCCCAAGAAAGATATCTTGCCCTTGCTGGTTATTTCCAGTACTTCGAAGCCGTTTTTCTCCAGCGACTGTCTAAGCAGTCGAGGCGAAAAGAAATGTATGTGATACTTGGATTCGAACCACTCATCCCTCCCCATAAGGACATTCAGCCTGTTCCGCGGCGCGAGCACGTTGGGCGTGCTCAGCACAAGCAGCCCGCCATCATTAAGGCTTTTGTTTAGATTTGCCAAAAAAGCGTCATGGTCGAATACGTGCTCGATTATTTCGAAGGCGTAGATGCCGTCGAACTTCATTTCAACGGGTCTCTTCTCAGCATTCCAGACAAAATATTCAGGACCGGGGTTTTTCTTTCTGGCATAATTTATGGCGCTTTTCGAAATGTCGCAGGCGCGAACGCTGAAGCCGCTTTTCATGAAAAAGACGGCGTCAAAGCCGGGGCCGCAGCCGACGTCGAGGATGTTTTTCGCACCTAATTTGCGGAAATACTTCAAAGCGAAGTTCCTGCGGTGGCTTTTGTCACCTTTCTTCTCCTCGATAAACGGCGCCGATTTCTCGACATCCGTGTAATAGTCCTCGTATTGTTCTTCCGCTTCTGTCATTGAAACCACTTTTCGCCGATTTTAAAGCCAGCCTTAACCATAAATATTAATAATCTAAATAAAAGTGTTAAAAGTGTTAATATTCGATACAATGGATGTGGATGCATGGAAAGGGTTCTGATAACCGGCATAACTGGATTCGTGGGGTCCCACCTATCCGAATTTCTATTGAATAAAAATCTTGAAATTTATGGGCTTGAACGATGGAGAAGCAAGACTGAAAACATCGAGCATATAAAAAACAAAATCAAGCTCATAAAGGCCGACATACGAGATGCACATTCAATGGAAGATGCTGTAAAAAAGATTGAACCTGATTATGTTTTCCATCTTGCCGCTCAAACTTTTGTTCCAATGTCCTGGAACGCGCCTGTAGACACGTTGGAAACGAACATAATAGGGACTGTTAACCTTTTCGAGGCCGTGAGGAAGGCTGAAATAGACCCAAAGATCCATATAGCGGGTTCCAGCGAGGAATACGGCATGGTATATCCGAACGAAATCCCGATAAAAGAAACGAACCCCCTAAGACCCCTAAGTCCGTACGGCGTATCAAAGGTGGCCCAGGACAAATTATCTTACCAGTACTTCAAGTCGTATGGATTGAAAATCGTCGTTACAAGAGCATTCAACCATACCGGGCCAAGGAGAGGCGAGGCCTTTGTCAGCTCCAATTTTTCAAAACAGGTAGTCGAGATGGAGAAAGGCCTTAGAAAACCCGTGATAAACGTCGGGAATCTTGACGCGAAAAGGGACTTCTCCGATGTAAGGGACATAGTGAGGGGTTATTGGCTCGCCGTGAACAAATGTGACTTCGGCGAGGTTTATAACCTTTGTTCCGGAAAGGCGACGAGCATAAAGGAGCTCCTTGATCTCATAACCAGCCTCAGTAAGGTGAAGGGTATTAAAATCATAAAGGACCCAACGAGAATAAGGCCCTCGGACGTGCCGGTACTTCAGGGAGATTGCACAAAATTCAGGAAAAAGACAGGCTGGAAGCCTGAAATACCATTCAAAAAGACGATAGAAGACCTGATGAACTACTGGAGAGATAAGCTATAATTTTATAGTGTTTCTAACGGTTTTCATGCAAGCATCTCCTGTACACATCTTCAATTTTGCCTGTCAGGGTATTCCAGTCGTATTTTTTTGCCACTCTTCGCGCCTCTTCTGATATTCTGGCCAAATCCTGTTTTTCAATTTTTTCTATTTTTATGGCCACTTCCTCTGGCTTATTGAAATCGACAATAAAGCCGTTCTTTCCGTCCTCGACAAAATCGGTGAAAGACTCTATATCATTCAGTATCACTGGCACGCCCGCGGCTATCGCCTCGATGACGGAAATGCCGAAGCCTTCGTATTGCGAGGCGGAAACGAAAAACTCGGCTTTCGAGAGCAGGTTCAGCTTTTTCTTTTCTGTAATCTCTCCCATAAATTTAACGTTTTTATCTACGTTTTTAGCTTTTGCAAGCGCCTTCAGTCTCTTCTGCTCGCCTGTCCAGTCGGGCCCGGCAACATAAAGCCTGTAAACTTTTCTGAGCTTTTTAAGCTCTGAAACAGTCTCTATAAGCCTGTCTATCCTCTTGTTTGTTGACATCCTGCCTATAAAAACCAGTGTTCTGTTTTGCGGTTTTCTTTTTATTTCGGAGTATCTATCCAGATCGGTGCCGAGAGGCATAAGAGCTACATTTTTTGAAATTCGAGAGAATATTTTTTCATCGTTTCTGCTGTCGGCCAGTATTCTGTCAAAATTTTTCAGCTTGTTTTTTGACCACATATGGAAAAATGGTTTTTTTAATAGAGAGAATTTTTCCGTGTGGAAAATGCCTCCATGCGTGGACAATATTAGCGGCCTTTTGTGCATCCTTTTGGTGGAAGAAAGGAAATCTAGGAAAAAATTTATACCATGAACGTGGAGAATGTCATAATTTTTTGCAAGCTTCAATATTTTCCTAGGATGTGCTACTCTGTATGGCAGGTCCCTTCTGTCCTTTATTTTTAGGTAGGGTATCCTGTATATAGTTATGCCTTTGTACAAATCCTTATCAGGCAACTTACTATTGGAATGCGCGCATCTGTTTAGGCAGCAGACATCAACCGTGTGGCCGCGTTTGATAAGATGGAGGCTGAGATCTTCCACGTACTTTTCTATCCCCCCTATGCATGGGTAGAACCTCTCTGCTACCT
>CAYGVQ010000002.1:0-25165 GCA_964353515.1 uncultured archaeon | reverse complement strand
CCTTGCAAACGCCTACAGGAACCGCTTTAGCGACTTTTAACGAAATGCCTATTCCATGCACACTTTCTATCACGTCATCGACATTTTTATAAGCCATCGGTGCTTCTTCTGCGAGAACCATCGGATGTGTTGATTGTGCAATGATCCCGCTTTTCGCAAGGTCTTCCTTTACCTTACCGCCCCAGAATTTTTTTATTGCCTCGCTTCTTGACATTGCGCGCCCTGCGCCATGAACTGTTGAGCCAAATGTTTTTTCCATGGCCTTTTCCGTGCCTTTCATTATGTAACTCGATGTTCCCATCGTGCCTGCTATGAGCACGGGGTCGCCCGGGAAACTGCGCGTAGACCCTTTCCTGTGAACATACACCTTTCTGTGCTTGCCTTCGATCTTATGCTCTTCTATCTTAACGACATTGTGACAGAGGCCATAAAGCGTATGCATGCCCATCGCCTCCCAGTCGCGGCCGAACACTTTTTCAAACGTCTCGCGAATCCACTGCGTCATTACCAGACGATTGGCGAAAGAGTAATTCACAGCGCATTTCATGGCCAGAAAATAATCCTGACCCTCTTTTGATTTCGCCGGGGCGCATGCAAGCTGTCTGTCAGGAAGCCATATCTTGTATTTATCCACCGCCCCTTCCTGGATTTTCAGGTAATCTGTCGCGACTTGATGCCCGAGACCGCGTGAACCGCAATGAAGCATTATCATAATTTGATCGTGGTTTTCAATACCCCATTTTTTCGCAGTTTCGCTGTCAAAAATATCTGAAACCCTCTGGATTTCAAGAAAATGATTTCCGGCGCCGAGAGTTCCCAGCTGATCCAGACCACGCCTTTTGGCAAGGTCTGAAACCTTTTTCGGGTCTCCCCCCTCCATACAGCCCCTTTCTTCCATATGATGCCTGTCTTCTGCGACGCCGTATCTGTTTTCTATGACCCAATTAACGCCCAGCGTCAGAACCTGATCGAGCTGCTCGTGCGTAAGCCTCAGCTTGCCCCTAGCCCCAACACCACATGGGATTGCTTTGAAAAGCGATGATATCAGTTCGTTGAGTTTTGGCTTCACCTCATCATATGTAAGGTCCGTTCTTATAGCATTTACACCGCAGTTTATATCAAAGCCGCAAAGGCCGGATGATATTATGCCATTTTCGAAATCGAATGCACTCACCGCTCCCATCGGCAGGCCGTAGCCCCAGTGCATGTCAGGTAGGCCTATGACTGGTTCTATCACGCCAGGAAGACAGGCAACATTTGTTAGCTGTTCAACTGCCGCATTCTCAAGGCCATCAATGATCTTTTTGTTGCCTATGATCTTCGCCTTGACATTCATCCTGGGCCTGGCATTTTTATCAAGTTCCCATTCATATGTCGAAATCTGCTTCAGCTTGTCTTTCATAAAACCCTCACCGAAACTATGATGTATTAATATTTAAAATCGTTTTTCTTATATAGGTCAATTCAATATAATATTGTAGCAGGTGGGACGTATGTCAAGAAGGCAGCCTTACAAAAGAGGGTGGCATCACACTCACATGAGGGGAAGGGAAACTTTAGTAACATGCGGTTTTTGCGGAAGACTGGTCCCAAAGTACAAGACCTTTTCTGTTTTCCGAGGTTTTTCTATATCTGATCCTTCACTGAGAAAGGAGCTCGGAAGAAGAAATCTTTCACTGTCCTCCACGAAGATGTATGCGTGTCCTTCATGTGCTAGGCACAGAAGGATAATCAAAAAGAAGAGATAGGTGTTTATGGGTCTGAGGGGGTCACTTAGGAAAAAGCTAGCAGGGATAAGAAAATTAGGGGGAATTGAATACCCCCACGTAGAGATTAAAGAACCGAAACATTTGATAATTTTTCCTGCCTTTAAGAGGGCAACAGAAATCGATTTGAAATATCCTTTGCTCGAGCCTTTTGTTTATGCACATATAAGATGGGACCAGCAGAAAAGGGGTCTTTTTTATGAGGTGTTGGAACCCAGTCTTTCAAAAAATGAAAGGGAAATATTCGAAACCGTCAAGAAGGATTTGCTTGAAATAATAGACGTTGAACTTTCTGCTGTGAGAGAGGAGGGAAAGATTTTGCAATATCTGGAGGACAAATTACGCAAAATAATGGAAGAGGAAAACATGGAACTACCCAAGGAAACGTATGTAAAGATAATGTACTACATCTACAGGGATTTCGTCGGCTTCAACGAAATAGAAGGCCTGCTGCATGACCCGTACATAGAAGATGTTGGCTGTCCGGGGTTGAACATACCCGTTTTCGTGATTCATAGGAAATTCGGTTCAATTGAGACCAACATAGTTTTTAAGGATGGTGGATATTTCAGTAATTTTGTCATAAAGCTCGCAGAGCGCAGCGGAAGATACATTTCATATGCAAAGCCTTTGCTCGACGGCTCGCTTCCGGACGGATCTAGGGTCCAGGCAACACTAGCGAAGGATGTAACAACCAAAGGTCCGACTTTTTCCATCCGCAAGTTCAGGGTCGAGCCCTTCTCGCCCATAGACGTCATCAATTTCAACACAGCTTCGTCTGATCTTATGGCCTATCTCTGGATCATGGTCGAAGCGAGGGCGTCAACCCTTATATGCGGCGGTGTTTCTACAGGGAAGACGACATTCCTCAATGTGATGAGCATGTTCATTGCTCCTGAAGACAAGATTGTTTCGATAGAAGACACACGTGAACTGAATCTGCAGCATGAAAACTGGATACCAAGCGTTTCAAGAATTGGCTTCGGCGTGCCTGAAATAGGGGGTAAAAGATATGGCGAGGTCACCCTGTTCGAATTGCTGAAGGAGTCTTTCAGGCAAAATCCGGACTATGTCATAGTCGGCGAGGTTAGAGGTAAAGAAGCCTACGTGATGTTCCAAGGCATGGCCAGCGGCCACTCTTCCATGGGAACGATACATGCCGGCTCCCTGGAAGATGTCATAAAGCGTTTAGAGATGCCGCCCATCGAGCTTTCGCCAACGCTCGTTGAAACGCTCGACCTAATTGTAGTAATGATACATGCAAGGGAAAGGGGCAAATCAGCAAGGAGGGTTAAGGAAATCGATGAAATAGAGTCAATCGATCCCAAAACCGGAACGCCTCACACCATAAAGGTCTTTTCATGGAGCCCTTCGACAGATACCTATTCAGCAAACCTAGAAGAATCTTATCTGCTGAAAAAAATGGCTTTCGAAAAGGGCCTGACCTATGATGACATGACCAAAGAGCTTAAAAAACGTGTAAGTATTTTGGAGTGGATGAGGAAATTTGGGCTGACAAACTTTGACGATGTTGCGAAATTAATCAACCTATATTACAAAGAGCCATCAATAGTGATGGAGTGGGTTGAAAAAAACATACCGCCATACAAAACGAAAACGAAGGAGGTTGCAAAAGTCCTTGAATCATACAGCGGCTTGAAGGTAATCGAATGAAGGTTTAAACATAAACTTTTATAACTAATTCTCAATTTTTATTCAGGGTTGATATGTTCTCAATAAAGGACATGGTAAAGGAGATCTCCAAAGTAGCCAATCTGCCGGAAGATGATATCAAAAAAAGAATTGAGGAAAAACAAATAGAGCTTTCCGGTCTCGTATCACCTGAAGGAGCAGCTTATATTGTGGGCAAAGAATTAGGCGTGAATCTTATAAAAGAAACCGTTGACCGTAGGCTAAAAATAAAGAATATTGTTCCTGGCATGAGATCGGTTGATGTGGCAGGAAGGGTTGTAAGAATTTCCAAAAGAAGGGATTTCGAAAGAGAAGGAAGAACTAAAGGTGTGGTGAACGTAATGCTTGGTGACGAAACAGGTGTGTTGGGGCTCTCTTTGTGGAATGAAGAAATAGATATGCTTAACAGTCTTGGCATAAACGTGGGTGAAGTCATAAGCATAAGAAATGGTTATGTTAAAGAAAATGGTAGGGGCGGAATTGAATTGCGTCTAGGGAGATCCGGCAAAATTGCAAAGTCCGAGGTGAATATGCCTGAAATCGATGAAATTAGAGATGACTTTGGCGCTATCAAAGTAAAAAATATATCTGAGATCTCCGAAGAAGAATATGTCGAAGTCAGGGCTTCGCTTGTTCAGGTTTTCGGCAGGAATCCTTTCTTTGAAGTATGTCCCAAATGCGAATTGCGTTTGGAAAAAGAAGGGAACGGGTGGAAGTGCAAGGAACACGGAAAAGTTGAACCTAAATATAACCTAATTCTTTCCGGTGTCATAGATGATGGTTCGGGAAATATACGTGTAGTCTTCTTCCGTGAGCTCGCGGAAAAGGTCTTCGGAATGGATATGGCTTCGCTGAGAAAACTTGCGCTCAGTGGCGATGAAACATTGAAGATATATGAGAATATCCAGATGGGGAAGGAATTCATAATACGTGGGAGGGCGAAGAAAAATCAATTCACAGAAAAGATGGAGATCGTGGCAAACGACGTCGAAGAAATAAACCCTAAAAGGGAAACGGAAAAACTCCTAAGCAAGATGGAGGGGTTAAAGATTAAAGATTTAAGATGAAATATAAATTCCCATAATGTGAGGTGTTGGTATGAGCAAGGATATCGAAAGTCTTCCGGGTGTTGGTGAAAAAACATTGGAAAAGTTTATAGAGGCTGGTTATGATAATCTCATGTGCATAGCGGCGTCTTCGGCTGGCGAGCTGGTCGCGGCAACAGGTATAGGTGTTGATACCGCTAACAAGATAATAGTGGCAGCAAGGCAAAAACTAAAGGTGGGGTTCGAATCCGCGAAAGATGTCATGAAAAAGAGGGAAAAACTTGGTAAAATAACCACATGTTCGAAGGCGTTGGACACGTTGCTCGGTGGTGGTGTAGAAACCCAAGCTATAACAGAAATGTATGGTGCTTTTGGATCGGGCAAGTCGCAGTTGGCTCACCAGCTAGCTGTTTCGGTCCAGCTTCCAAGGGAAAAGGGCGGCCTCGACGGAAAGGCGGTATTCATAGATACGGAGCAAACCTTCAGACCTGAAAGGATAAAACAGATGGCAGAAGGGCTTGGTTTAGACCCCGAAAAGGTTCTGGAAAACATATTCGTAGCGAGGGCATATAATTCGGATCACCAAGTGCTTTTGCTTGACAGCGCAGAAGATATAATAAAAAAGGGTGAAGTTAAGCTGATTGTAATTGACTCTCTGACATCCTCCTTTAGGTCGGATTATACCGGCAGGGGGACGCTTGCTGATCGCCAGCAAAAATTAAACAGGCATTTACATCGTCTTCAGAGATTGGCGGATGTATACAACCTTGTTGTTTATGTAACAAACCAGGTCATGTCAAGACCGGATGTTCTTTTCGGAGACCCGACCGCTCCTATAGGCGGCCATATAGTAGGTCATCAGGCCACTTACAGGGTATACCTGAGAAAATCAAAGGAAGATAGGAGGATAGCAAAATTGATAGATTCCCCCAATCTCCCGGAAGGAGAAACTATCTTCAGGGTTGTGACTGAAGGTGTGAGGGACTAAAAGTGAGACTTCGCAGCTTAAGAAACCTTAAAACCTGCTCCTTCGTCATATTCGGGTTCTTTAGCTTGACAAATTTTATTTTAAGACCAACATCCTCAAAGCCTTCCGGAACCATTATTTCGACATAAGGCGACATATAAAGGTCCAGGGTCCGCGAAACGGTCCATTTGTGGAGGCCTGTCATCTTAGAAATTTTAGAAACGGTTATAAGCTCCCCTCTTTTTTCCGATTCCTTGAGCAAATTGAAGATCTGTATAACGTTTTTTATTGTGTTCTTATAATAGTCTTTCCTAGCCATGATTATATATTTGACCGGGTCAAAATTTATATCTATCGCTAAAAAGAAGGCTAAAATAAAGGTTTAGATTATGTCCTTCTCGGATACTATCACGAAATCCCCTACTGACTTCACCGCAGAGAACGGGACAAGAGTTCTGCCTTTATCATCTTCCTGCAGGTTAAGTTCGCCTGCGTGCTTTGTCGGCTGGACCAAAACCAAGTTTATAAGTTCACCAGATTCAACGATGTAGTCGAGATCGCCGACGACTCCGAATTTCTTTCCGCTTTCCTCTGAAATCAGAATCTTTCCTATAAGCTCCCTGCTTCTTACTCTTTCTTCAGCCATAAAGACCCTCCCTCGATAATGATATTATATTTGGGAATAAGCTATTTAAAAATTTATGCGTGGACCATTAGTGTTCTTATTTTGTCTGAAAGCAAATATTGATAACTTTTCCCCCTTCTTTTCCTTATTATCGTCCCATCTTTGACAAGTCTCTTAAGAATGTTATTAATCGATCTTATTGCGTTATCTTTGCTCTTGTAATCATCTGTGTCCATTTTTTCAACAATTTCAGTTGGCGTTAGTTCTCCATATTTCCATAATATTTCGATTATATGGCGCTGTTTCGAGGGTATGCCATTAAGATTGTTAGTAGAAGACAAGGACATTAGTGAGGTTTTTTGTGTTTTCGGGTAAAAATCTGCATCTCTCAGGAAGCTCATGTCTATTGTTGTTATGTTTTCTTGAATAGCATTTTGAACAAGATCATTGCACATTCTTATGATTTCCCTTGGGAAGCCGCCAGTCTTTTCATATATGCGTTCTACTGTCTCCGATGTAAAGGGCTTTATGTCTTCTCCTCCTACCCACTCTATTCTTGTTTTGATAAGTTCTCTGGTCTCTGGTTTTGTTAAATTTGAAAGTTCAACTTTAACATTTACTCTTCTCATGAATGTTTCGAGCCTGTCCCTAAGCATTGCTTCGAGACCAGGCAACCCAGCTATAACAACGGATAGGTTATCTATCTGGTCTGTTAATGTTCTAAGCCACTCAAGCGTTTCTGTGCCTGCTTCATGAACTTCATCCACGAAAAGTATCATTTTCCTTTTCTTCATTTTATTGTTCACCCATTCACTAAGATTGTAGATGTTAACGTCTTTACTGCGTGAAAATAGCTTATCCAGCATACCCAAATGCATGAAGTTAGTGAATATCTTCACCCAGTCCTCTGGGTTACTCGGCGGCTTTGAAAGATAGAAGATCTTTCTTTGTTTCTCGAATTTTTTCATTAAAAATTTGAGGAGAGTCGTTTTTCCAGAACCTGTAGGGCCCATAAGTATTGACAACTTATCATTGTTTTGTATGCTCTTAGCTAGCTTTTCCGTTTCTCTGATGTAGCCGACAAAAAGCTCGGGCATGATCCTGAAATTGAAGGGGTTTTCTTTCCATTTGAATATCTTCATGTTTTTTTCATCTAAGTTCATTTTTGGATTCATATCTTCATATAAAACAATAAAGGATTTAAATGCTTTTCGTGAAGTTATATGAACTTGTACGCACTAATTGCAAAATTTATAATAATCTAAATCATCGTTAAACCAAAATCCTAAAGAAATTTATATACATCTTATATAATTACATCTCATGAGATGCTTTATATCGATTGATCTTGATAAAAATTTAAAAAATAAGGTGGCCGAAATAGAGAAGAAAATAGGGGATTTAGGAGTGGATGTAAAGTTCGTTGAACCTGAAAATCTCCATTTCACGATAAAATTTCTTGGTGAAGTAAGCGAAAATGAAGCTGATGAAATAAAAAAATCACTTAAAATTTGCTTTAAAAATGAAGTTCATTTCAAGATTAAAATATCAGGTATTGGCTATTTCGGAAATCCTAAATATTTAAGGACATTGTGGTTGGGTATTAAAGAAGGTGAAATGGAATTGACTAAATTAATGAAAAATGTGAATGCAAACATAAAGTTCGGTGAAGAAGAACGCACCCCCCATTTGACAATAGGAAGGGTGAAATCAGGTAAAAACAGGCAATTTTTACTTCATTTTTTATATGAAAATGAAAACGTGAATATAGGTGAAATGGATGTGAATGAAGTGAAACTGAAACTAAGTACATTAACAAAAGGCGGTCCAGTATATAACGATTTAGAAAGTTTTAAGCTTGGTTGTGAAAATGAATGAAAATACCTTAAGCAAAATATCGGTGGTTGGTGTATGCATTAGCATTATTGCTTTGTATATCATAACCAATCAAATTTTTTCTTCACATGTATACATTGGTGATATCGATAAGTCGTTCATAGGAAAAACTGTAAATATAACAGGTGAAATAGTAGATGTATCGGAAATAAGTGGTAACTACTTTATTCGCCTTAAAGATAACACTGGGGAAATAAAAATTATTTTATGGAGCGATACAATTGAGTTACTAAAGACAAACAATTTTAATATAAATGAGCTTAAAGGAGGCAATAAAATTAACGTAATAGGTGAAATTCAGATATACAAGGGTGAACTCGAAGTCATACCAATGCGTGGAAATGTAAACTTAATCTAGCTACAAATATTGATGCGCTGTCTTCACGATTTCTGTCACAAGTTGGATCGTATCCTTCACGTCATTCATGCTGGCGACCTCTGTCGGTGTGTGTAAATAACGTGAAGGTATTAATATGGAAAGTGAAGGTATGCCTTCCCTTATCATCGCTGCCATAGAAGCATCTGTGGCACCACCAGAGACCACATCGAATTGTAACTTAAGCTTATTCTTTTTGGCCACGTCCTTAACCCATTCTTTTATTTCACTTTGAATTATGCTTATAGCATCTTTGACAACCAGAACAGGCCCTTCGTCCATTCTTGCGGTAGATTCAAATGGCTTCAGTTCCGGAGTATCACCAGATGTTGTTACATCAAGAGCCAATATGATGTCTGGATTTAGAGCAAATGCCGAACCTCTTATGCCTATAAGGCCTATCTCTTCTTTTACGGTCCCTACAGCATAAACTGTTCCCTTGAACTTTACCTTTTTTAGATTTTTCATAATCTCTATCAATTCCAAGCATCCTATGCGGTCGTCGAAGCCGTAGGATGTTACCCTAGAACCAGCAAGCTTGTCAAACTCGCCATAATTCGTGATGAAGTCTCCTATACTAATTCCCATTTTTTCAACTTCTTTTTTGTCTTTAGCGCCTACATCAATAAACATATCAATCAACTTCACGGGTTTGTTCACATCCTCCTTTTCCTGTAGATGAATTGGTTTAGAACCAACAACCCCGACGAGGGGGCCCTTTGAGCCATGTATTTTGAATTTCTGAGAAAGTATAACCTTGGGGTCCCATCCTCCTATGGTTTCAAATCTTATGAAGCCATTTTCGTCTATGTATTTTACCATCAAGCCAAGTTCATCCATGTGAGCAGTAAGCATTATCTTTGGGGGGCCAGAACCTTTTCGGCATATTAGATTTCCTATCTTGTCTACTTTGATTTCATCGACATAAGGCTTGATTTCCTTCATTAACAAATTTCTTATGTTCTTTTCGTAACCTGAAATCGACGGTGAAGCAACAAGCCTCTTAAGTAAATCTTCCATATTCTCACCTAAATTTATTTAGATATAAAATATTAGGACTCCGGGCTATAAATTTATCCTATATCCTCTTTTGATAGTATATTTACCGGTGATTTTATGTTTTCTTTTTCCATACCAACCAAAAATTTTACCCCTTTTCTTCTGGCTATCATATCTAACCTGTAGTCAACCCTTCCGTCGAATATAACTGCAAATGGGTTATCAAGTGTTTTTAACGTGTTCTGAAGTTCTTTGGTTGGAACTTTACCCAATATGTTGAAGGAAGAATCAAATATGCAGGCGGCCCTTGTTCCTATCAGTTCTTCGAGTGTTTTATTGAAAATCTTTTTCTGTTCATCTGTAATGGCTATCTTTCTAGGCAAAAATTGTTGTGGTCTTAATTCCCCTTCCTTTTGAGACTCCGTCACCACATTCTTTTCTGGAGGTCTCTCAAGAGGTCTTTCTTTCCTTTCAAGGTGGTGATTATTTTGTTTGTCGTATCTGCCTTCCGGCCTGAACTGTGATGCTGATACCTTATCACGTAGTGCCTTAAAAACCTCCTTTTTAGAAAGTTCTTCAACCTCTTTACCTTCTGGAGCTATTGCAACATAGTCCAGATCTGTCGTTTCCATTAGACTTTTGAGATTAAGGGTTCCGCCCCTATCGCCATCGAAGAACGCCGTGGTTGTTTTTTCTTTGGACAAATGTATTATAGCCTGCGGTATTGAGCTTCCTTCTATTGCTATCACGTTCTTTATACCGTATTTAGCAAGGTTTATTACATCTGCCCTGCCTTCTACTATGACTATTTCTTCCGAATCCAGTACACCTGGACCACATGGAAGACCTTGATAAGTTGTTATTTCATATGTCTTAATTTCCTGTTTTATTTCCTCTGCTATCTTGGACGTGTCCGGGATACCCTTTTCCAGAAGTTCTTTCAATATCGCTTTTGCCTTCTCTACCACAAACTTCCTTTTGAGCTCCCTGGTATCCTCGACTGATCTTAGTATTATCTTTGCTATGCAAGGGCCTACCCTTTCTATCGTTTCCAGCGTAGCTGCTATCAATGCCGTCTCAGCAGAATCAAGAGAGGAGGGTATTATGACCTCTCCATGGGATTTACCCCTTTCGGAACTTATATTAACCTCGATTCTTCCTATTCTGCCCGTTCTCTGAAGTTCCCTCAAATCAAGATCAGAACCAAGCAGGCCTTCCGTCTGGCCGAATATGGCCCCTATAACGTCAGGTTTTTCTATTACCCCTTGTGCGTCTATTTCCGCCTTTATGACATATTTTATTGAAGTTGGTGCAAGTTTTGACATGATAATCATCCTCCCTTAATGAAAGAGTTTCCGAAGTAAAAATGCCTCCGAAATCCTCAATTCTGTTTTTTCCTAAAGCCATTACTTTCCACCTTAGTCTCGAATTTGGGGGTTTCCCCCGCCTTTGGAGCAGGTCTTTCAATTTTTTCCCTATCTCCCTGCCCTTTTTATCGAAATCTGTCAGTATGACGACTTCTTTTTTGGTGTTCAATGCGACCTCGGTTATTTCGTAAAGCGGTCTTCCGCTAATCGCAATAATATCTTTCAGGCCAAGGCTTTTTAAAGCTTTTTCGTCCTTTTTCCCTTCAACCACAATAAGCTTGCCGTCGAGCTCTTTTATAATCTCTTCCAGTTTCTCTTGGTTTATTTTCTTATTTTTCATACCAATGCATCGACTATGTCTCTCTCTGTTATTATGCCTATGAGCTCATCGTCTTCGACAACCGGCAGCCCGCCTACCTTGCCGCTCTTCATAATGCTGACTGCCGAGAACAAATCTGCATCAGCATTGATGGTAAAAGGTTCCTTTTTCATAACCTCTTCTACCCTGGTTCTGCCAGAAACGAGTTTGTTTTTGGTAAAATCCCTGCGGAGATGCAACAAAATGTCTGTTGGCGTGACTATGCCGAGTAGTATGTTATCTTCGACTACAGGCAATCTTCTGAAGCCGCCCCTGCACATCATTTTGGCAACATCGTATACGCTGTAACCTTTCTGTACAAAAATCGGTCTCTCAACCATGGCCTCGTGTACTTTTATGCCCATTGGCCTGTTTATCAACTTGGCGAAATCCCACTCAGAGATTACTGAGATAATCTTTTTAGCATCAAGCAAAGGGTAAAGCCCGCTTCTTTCCCTTTTGAATATATCCAATGCTTTCTGTATGCTGGTCTTGAAATGTATGACCTTAATTTGTCTTGTCATGAAATCCTCTACCCTGATTTCCATGCTTTCTCTTTTTTTCTTGAAGACCTCATATTTCTCTCCTCCGCCGAGTAGGCTGAGTATATCTATGGAGCTTACCAGACCCTTTAAATGGTTTGCTCCATCAACAATGGGTATCTTTCTGATACCTTCGGAAAAAAACACATTGAGAATATCAATAAGCCTCGCCCTTTCTTTAGAAGTTACCAGTTTTTTGGAGGATATACATGTTATCGATTTTTGCGTATCAACGAAATTGCTAAGACTCGCTCCTTTCAATACCATAAAATCACCCCTTTGGCACTTTATTTTAATTTGGACAGAGTCAAAAACTTAATTTGACATCCATTAATAAGATGGATATTAAATTAATAATCATGGAAACCGTCTTGAAAAAAGTTCTTAAAAAAATAACACCTACAGAAAGCGAGAGGAAGGAATTTTCTGGTGTGTTTGAAAGGGTAATAAAAGCCGCGGAAGAGACTATAAAGCCCTTTGGTCTCGAAAAAACAATAGCCGGCTCCTTTATCCGCGATACGTGGCTTGCCGACAAAAAGGAGGTCGATCTTTTCATAATGTTTCCTGTATCATACTCAAGAGAATATCTGGAAAAAATGGGGTTGGCCATAGGAAAGAAAATAGTAAAGCTGTTGGGTGGAAAATATGAAATTGCCTACGCGGAACACCCATATGTAAAGGGTAAATTCGGAAAATTTACCATAGATGTAGTTCCTTGTTACAGGATCAAAAGCGCGTCAAAAATAAAGTCGGCTGTAGATAGAACACCTTTTCATAACAGATATATAATTAAAAATCTCGAACAAAAAATGTCAAACGACGTTCGTCTTATTAAACAGTTTTGCAAGGCTATGGATGTGTACGGCTCTGACATAAAAACACTGGGGTTCTCCGGATACTTATGCGAACTTCTCATCATAAAATACAAGAGCTTCAAAAATCTAATAGATGCAGCAAAAAAATGGACATTCGGTACATTCATTGATCTGGAAAGCCATTGCAAATTTGATTCTCCAAGAGAGCAGTTCAGAAGCCAGCCACTAATAGTTATAGATCCTACCGATCCGAAAAGAAATGTGGCAGCTTCTTTGTCTGATAAAAATTTCACTAAGTTTGTTGAAAGGTGCAGGGGATTCTCATCAAAACCTTCTGTTAAGTTCTTTAAAATAGACAAAAGACCACTTAAAAAGGCGGCTTTTAAAAGGTATATCAAAAAAAGAGATACCATAATGTTCATGGTCGAATTCAAGAGACCTCAGGTGGTTGACGATATATTGTGGTCCCAGATGAGAAAAACAGCAAATAGAATCGCTAATCTGTTGAAGGACAATGAATTCGAAATTTTTCTGCAAAACGTTTGGAGCGATGAACATCTTTCATACCTAATGTTCGAGATGAAAGTTTGGTCTCTGCCTGGAATAAAAAAAATAACTGGGCCGCCGACATATTCAAAAAGGCATGCAGAAGAGTTCATAAAAAAATATAAAGGCAGCGCCTATATCGAAGGTGAAAGATGGGCAGCAAAAGATAAGAGAAAATATAGGAAATGTGATATCCTGATAAAAGCTTTTCTTAAGAAATCTGATAAAAAACTCGTCAAAGACGGCATAAGGTCTTATATAGCTAAAAGCATAGCCAAGGGCTTTAGGGTTATGGAATCAAAAGATATCGAAAAACAGATTGAAAAAAATGAAGAATTTGCTATATTCCTAAGGAAAATTTTTGAGAGGAAAATATGAATATAATTTTCCATTTTATATTCAACTACCTTTTTGTTGACGTGGTTTGGGGTAATGCCTGGGATTACGTAGTATTGATATTCCTTTTCTCGGTTTTGATTGACATAACACATTTGCCTTATTTATTCAAGGTGAAAAGTAAAATTTTCGAGAAAAGGTTTGGCTCTGCATCAAGGACCAAATTTCATGAAATATACGGTTTGACAATGTTCTCTGCAATTGCCTGTCTATTATATTTTGTGATTGATCGCACCATCGTAGAAATCGCGATGATGTGCCTTGTTCTACATTTCGCGATAGATTTTCTTGCTGGCAAGTCGATACCGTTTTATCCTTTTTCCAAAAAGGAGGTTTTTCTGGGTATCCTTCCATATGAATATAAAAATAAGGTTTTGTTTGAGATATTCTCTACAATTTTGCTTGGGGTGTTATTATGGCTGAGTGTAGGAAGTTTGGTTTTCTGAAAACTTTAAGAAAATATACGGATAGATTGGGCTTTATGCTGCCTTTGCCTAGCATTGACCCGAACATACTATCTGGGCTTTCGATACTGACCTCGATGTTGTTTCTTTTGAGCACTATTTTTTCGATGCATTTAGCCTTTATCTTTTTACTAACCACTTTAGTATTGGACTGGTTTGATGGTTTGGTCGCAAAAAAATATGGCTCAACTTCAGAAGAGGGGTATGTTGTAGACATTGCAAGCGACAGGTTTTCAGAAGGTTTGATTTTCGTTTCTCCTGCATTTTTCTTCCCATGGTTTTTGTTTTTCGTCATAAACTGCATATTAGCGATGTTCTCTGTTGCCAGAAAAAGGCATATAATTATTCCGCTCAGGCATGCTTTCCTGTTGTTTTATGCTTTCTTAATCATTTCCGGTTAGAAAACAAATATTTAAATACCTTACATTACAAGAATAAAGAACCACGACCGCTTACTGCGTAAGCAGGAGGTTAAGAAATGGAAGAAGAGTTTTTGAAGGAAATAAAGGAAGCGAAAGAGAAATCGAAGAAAAGGAAATTCCTACAAACATGGGACCTTGTTATCAATCTAAGGGGCCTTGACCTGAAAAAGCCTGAAAACAAGCTTAACCTTGAATTTATTTTGCCAGAGGGCAGGGGCAAGGAATCAAAATACATATTCATAGTTGATACGCTTTTACCGGAAGCTAAAAAAACAAGCGGCCTAGTAATAATCAAAAATGACCTAGAAAACCTTGGAAAGGATAAAAAAAAGTTGAAAAGGTATGCTGAAGAATATGACTGGTGGTTTTGCGAAGCGCCTCTTATGCCTTTAGTGGGTAAAACACTTGGTGTTGTTTTGGGTCCCAGAGGCAAGATGCCTAGACCCATCCCTCCCAAAGGTAGTCTCATGCCTTTTGTTGAAATGACAAAAAGAATGGTGAAGATAAGAATCAAGGATTCACCTGTTATTCACGTCCCTATCGGAAAGGAAGATATGAAAGAGGAGCAAATCATGAAGAATGTGATTGCTCTCATGAACTTCGCGAAGGAGAAACTTCCAAAGGGTAAAATGAACATAAAAGATGCTTATATAAAACTAACGATGGGTCCGCCCATTAAATTGAAGGTGTAAAGATGGTCTCTGAAAGAAAAAAAATGGCTGTCGAACAACTTGTTAAGGAATTGAAAGAGTATTCTGTAATCGGAATACTAGATATGTTCAAGCTGCCTGCGAAGCAGCTGCAGGAAATAAGAGACAGTCTTAGAGGCAAGGCCATAATAAAAATGACCAAAAAGAACGTGATAAAGCTTGCCATTGAAAACACAGGTATAACAGACCTCAAAAAACTTGAAAATATCATAAAAAATCAGCCGGCGTTGCTCCTTAGCAACATCAACCCCTTCGAGCTTGCAAAAATAATAGAATCTTCAAAATCATCCGCACCTGCAAAAGCAGGCGATATAGCCACAAAAGAAATCGTAATTAAAGCGGGCCCAACGAGCCTTAAACCGGGACCGGTAATAGGAGAATTGCAAAGAGTTAAGCTTCCGGCTGGGGTTGAAGGCGACAAAATAGCTATCAAGAAAAACACCGTCATAGTAAAAGATGGGGAAGTGATAACCAAGCCTGTTGCAGATGTTTTGATGAAACTGGGTATAGAGCCGGTTGAAATATCTCTTAATCTGCTGGCGGCTTATGATAACGGAACCATATACGGAAGGGACCTGCTGTTCATACCAAAAGAGAAATATGAAGGCGACCTGATAGCAGCTTACAGGAATGCATTAGGTCTTGCCATGAGCATAGGTCTTCCGACACCAGAAACCGTGCCCCTGATGATAACAAAGGCTTATAGGGAGGCCATGTACCTGGCTTCTAAGGTTGGCATATCAGGCGAAATAAATTCCTCAGAAATGGAAAATCTGCAGACTTCTGGTGTTAATGTTGATAAAAAACAAGAGGAGGAAGAATAATGAAGATGATATACGCAGCCTTGCTCCTTCATTCCCTGGGCAAAGAAATCAATGAACACGGCATCAAGAACGTAATGGAAGCGGCCGGTGCTGAGATTGATCACGCCCAGCTGAAGGCTTTGGTAGCAAACCTGAAGGGTGTTAACATAGAAGAAGCGATAAAGAACGCCTCACTTGTTCAGGCAGCTCCTGCAGCATCAGAAAAAGTAGCAGGGGAGAAGGCTGAAGAAAAGGCAGAAGAGGCAGAAGAAAAGGCAGAAGAGGCAGCCGCAGGACTTAGCGCGCTTTTCGGTTAATTTTAATTTTTTATTTTGTGAAAGGCGCGACGTTTTCCTACTTCTGAAAATATAAATAAGCTTTGATTTTTAAGTAGTTGCCAAGAAAGTATTAAATTATGAAACCAGATAAGGAAATCAAAAAGGAATTCAGACCGAGATTCTGGTCCAACCCTGATAAATATTATGCCACAGGGGTTTTGAAAGAAGAAGGCTTCGGCAGGAAAATATGCTCAAAATGTAGGAAGCCTTTCTGGTCGACTATCCCTGAAAGAAAGGTGTGCGGTGATCCCTTATGCAGCGGGGAAGGTTTCGCTTTTATTGGCAACTCACCTGCCGCAAGAAAGTTAGGATATGTTGAAGTGTGGCAGGAGTTCGCGAAAATGTTCAGGGGCTTTGGCTATACACCAATAAAGAGATACCCTGTCGTCGCCAGATGGAACCCGACGATGGAATATACGAATGCCTCGATCGCTGCATTTCAACCTTATGTTATTTCCGGTGAAGTTGAACCACCTGCAAACCCGCTTGTAATTCCACAGTTTTGCCTAAGATTTAATGATATAGATAATGTCGGCATTACGCAATCCCATAACACGGGCTTTGTGATGATAGGCCAGCACATGTTTGTTAGGCCAGAAGAGTGGAACTTGGACAAGGTTTTCAGGGATATATACGCTTGGCTAGGGAAAGGCCTTGGATTAAAAAGTTCGGATTTGATATTTCACGAGGACGCATGGGCAGGTGGGGGAAATTTTGGCCCATGCATGGAATTCTTTTCCAGAGGGTGCGAATTGGGCAACCAAGTTTATATGCTTTACGAGCAAACGCCATCAGGCAACAAAGACCTCAACATAAAGGTTCTGGATATGGGTATGGGACAGGAAAGGAACGCTTGGTTTTCCAAGGGTTGTGAAACTATCTATGATGCGTCTTTTCCGAATATTATTGAAAAACTTTTATCAAAAACGGGCCTGAAGGTCGATAAGGAGATTATGAGAAAATACGTCCCCCACGCCGGCCTGCTGAATTTGGATGAAACAGAAAATATAGAAAGGGCATGGAAGAATGTTGCTGAAAAGGTTGGTATGGACCCGAAAGACTTGAGGAATTTTATAATGCCATTATCAGGTATTTATTCAATAGCAGAGCATATGAGAAGTCTGCTTTTTGCCTTAGCAGATGGTGGTTTACCGAGTAATGTCGGCGGCGGATATAATCTTAGGATTCTGGCCAGAAGGACAATGGCTTTTAAAAGCGAGTATGGATGGGACATCGAACTGGCAAAGGTTTGCGAGTGGCATGCCAACTACCTTAAGTCGATTTTCCCTGAACTTGCTGAGAATCTTGAAGGCGTAACCAAAATAATTGCTGTTGAAGAAAAGAAATACCAAAGTACAAAAGAGAATTCAATCAGGATCGTGAGCAAATTGTTTAAGAGAAATGTCGACGAAAAGGATCTGTTAAAGCTTTATGATAGTCACGGCATATCACCAGAAATAATAAAAGAGGAACTCGAAAAAAGAGGTGGAAAAATACACATACCAGATGATTTCTATTCAAAAGTTTCAGCACTACATGAGAAAGTCGAGCAGGAAAGCGAAACCGAAAGATCGGAAAGGCTTCCGCTAGAAGGCATCTCTGATACGAAAATTATGTATTTCATGGATTATAAAATGCTTGAATTCCGGGCTAAGGTTCTGAAAGTTATCGGTGAAAATGTCATACTTGACCGGACAGCATTTTACCCAACATCTGGTGGGCAGCTGCATGACATCGGAAAAATAGACGTAAAGGACGTAAAAAACGTCTTCAAACAGGGTGGTGTCGTTGTGCATGTACTCGAGAAAAAACATGGCCTGAAAGAAGGACAGGAAATACAAGGAGAGGTTGATTTTTTAAGGAGGTTGAGATTGTCACAGCAGCATACAGCGACCCATATCCTTAATGCAGCGGCAAGAAGCATTCTGGGTAATCACGTAAATCAGGCGGGGGCAAAGAAAACTGAGGAAAAGTCTCATCTTGACATAACACATTACCTACCGCTCACTAATGCAGAAATCAAAAAAATAGAGGAGGTCGCCAATAAAACGGTTGAAAGAGGGATTACAATAGAAAAGCTTCTCATGCCAAGAAATGACGCAGAAAAGAGATTTGGCATGAGAATTTATCAGGGCGGCGCGGTACCAGGAAAGCTCCTCAGAATAGTTAACATATCAGGAATTGATGTAGAGGCCTGTGGAGGAACGCATCTTAACAACACTAGAGAAGTCAGCAAAATAAAAATACTTAAAACTACAAAGATACAGGATGGTGTTGACCGCATAGAATTCACGGTGGGCGAAGAAGCAGGCAAGATATCTGACATGGAAAAGGCGATATTCGAAAATATTCTAAAAGATTTGAAAAAGGTTGTGCTTTTCGAGCCGGAAAGGGATATACCAAAACAACTGAGAGAGTGCTCAGACTTCTTTTCGGTGCCTGTCGACCAATTGGGTAAAACTGTTCAAAAATTCGTAAACGAAATTGGTTGCTACAAAGAAAAAATTGGCAGGAAAATGGAGAGAGAACGGGTAAGGAATATCAAAGATGCATGCATTGTGGTTTTTGAACTGTGGAAAAAACTGAAAAAGGAAATGGGAACCATATCAAGGGAGAAGGCTGATATGGAGATAGAAAACCTGGTCAAAAGAACGAAAAACAATGAAATATTTGAGGTAGTAGACATGGAAAGAAGGGATATGATTACCCTTTGCGATTCTGTTATTTCAAAACATCCAGAAATTACGGTAGTTCTGGTGAATAAAAAGGGCGATGTTGTCGGTATGAGTAAAAGGGGAAACATAATAAAAATGGTTAAGAATATATGCGAGAAATATTCCGGTTCAGGCGGAGGGAAGGGTAGACTGGCCCAAGGTAAATTAGATTACAAAAAGTTGAAAAATAATTAAAACCAAAAGTTTTTTAGCCCGAGCAGTAAACAGTTGCTGACTGTGTCCTTCCTGCAACCACGAAATCATATGTGCATGTTTTGGTGATGCCACCTACTGCGCAATCGTATACAACTGCTTTGGCAAAGCCTCCAGGCTCTACGCTAGTTTTGGTGTTGCCGCCTGCTTTTGAGCATGTTTCGTCAAGTTTGCACCATATAATCTCGCTTGATGTCAAAGCCGTGCTACCGTTAAGAACCACTATATCGCTGATTACGCTCACATTCTGTGTGCCCATGTTATGGACCACTACCATGACATCCTTGCCGTTGATACATTTCTGGGTCGGGATTTCTATTGTTTTCGCTGTTATTGAAGAAAAATAGTTGCCCATATATGTCCAAGCCGCAGCCGCTAGTCCTACCGTTATCAGCAAAAGGATTATTACGGATATTATCGGCGTTATTCCCTTCATTTTTAACCTCCTTAGTTGTTATTTGAAAACTACCTTAGCTCCGTCCTGTATTCAGAGGCTGGTCTCATTGGAGTTAGTGCGGGCGAAGCTGGAGCATAAAACCTCTTGAGCCGTTTTTCGATAATCCCAAGAGTCGTCAGAACCGCCTGGTTCGTTTCGAAATTCTTCTTATTGTGCTCTATAAGCTCTGTTAGTTTGTCAACTATTGGTGCCATGACCTCTTTTGAAACATTCGAAACTTCCTCTTCTTCTGCTGATATTTTCAAAAGTTTCATGAACTCCCTCATTTCCAAAATAAGGTCGTCCATCTTTCTAGGAAGCTTTGAAACCTCTGATATGAGATCGTTGTTCGCTTTTATACTGCTGTCTATTATTTTCTGGTTCGATTTTATGAGATCTAAAACCTGTTCTATAAGCCTGCGAACCTCGGAAGAATACGTTCCACCCTCCACTTTGTCTATTCTTTTTTCAAGCCTTCTGATAGGCGAAGTTGGGATTATCTCAAATTCATCGTCCGAACTGTCAATATCTGGTGCCATAATAATTATTTGGCCCTATCCTAATATAAATATTTTAAAAGAAAAATGAGGGGTTTAAGCCGCTTTTAATATTCTTCAGGCATTCCCCCTGCACCCGGCATGGGTGGCATTTTTCTTTCACCTGACCCTGCCGATATTATGTCGTCAATCCTGAGTATCATCTCTGCTACTTCGCTGGCGCTCTTTATTGCCTGTACCTTGATTTTCAGGGGTTCTATGACGCCCAGAGCCATCATGTCTTTGACTTCTCCGGTGAAGACATCAAGGCCTACCGATGTCCTGTTCTTGTCGTGCTCTGATCTTAGCAGAGCAAGCTTATCTATGGGATCGAGCCCAGCGTTTTCAGCGAGACTCTTAGGTACGACCTCCATGGCAATGGCGAAAGCGTTTATTGCGAGCTGTTCCCTTCCCTCAAAGGAATCCGCATATTTCCTCAGCTGCCTTGCCACCTCGACCTCGACCGCTCCTCCTCCAGGCACGATTTTTCCGAGTTCGAGAGAGGCGGCGACTCCCTTGACAGCGTCTGTCATTGCCCTTTCCACCTCATCAACGACATGTTCGCTGCCACCGCGTATAAGTATCGTTACCGCCTTTGGTTCCTTGCATTTCTCTACAAAAATCATTTCGTCTCCTGCTATCTTTCTTTCATCAACCAAACCGGCGTAGCCAAGATCTGCCTTGCTCATGTCCTTGAGGCTGGTTACCACCTTCGCGCCTGTTGCCCTTGCCAGCTTGTCCATGTCGGACTTCTTTACCCTTCGTGCTGCAAGCACGCCTGCTTTGGCAAGGTAATGTTGTGCAATGTCATCTATACCTTTCTGGCATAAGACAACGTTTGCTCCTGATTTGACTACGAGGTCTACCATGCCTTTAAGCGTTCTTTCCTCATCCTCGAGGAAGGCCTGGAACTTTTCCGGGGAATCTATGCTTATCTTGGCATCGCCACCAAGTTCCTTTACCTCGAGTGCGGAGTCTATAAGCACTATCTTTGCCCGTTCAATTCTCTTGGGCATTGCAGAGTGAACCACCTCTTTGTCAAGAACTATACCGTCTATAAGTTCGGTGTCGCTCATCGAGCCGCCCTGCTTCTTCTCGATCTTTACGTTGTCCGTGTCTATGTAAACCTTGCCTTCCTTTAGTTCCGCTATCCTTTTAACAGACCTGACCGCAAGTTCAGAAAGCTTATCAGACGCTCTCTCTGCTGATTTGCCTGTCATGGCTGTGGTGGCTATTTTTTTCAAGGTATCCTCGTTTTCTATAGTGACCTTCTTTGCCTGTTTTTCGACAGCCTCAAGCGCCTTTATCCTCGCTAATCTGAAACCTTTTGTAATAACAGTCGGGTGTATCTGCTGCTCTAGAAGTTTTTCAGCCTCGTGCAGAAGTTCTCCGGCAATTATTACAGCAGTCGTGGTGCCGTCTCCCACTGCTTCATCCTGCGTTTTGGCGACTTCGACCATCATCTTAGCTGCAGGATGCTCTATCTGCATCTCGCCCAGTATAGTCGCTCCATCATTGGTTATAGTCACGTCACCCAAAGAATCGACCAGCATCTTGTCCATGCCTTTAGGGCCTAATGTAGTTCTTACTGCATCTGCAACGAGTTTTGCGGCCGCTATGTTGCTCTTGTGGGCCTCTCTCCCCTTGGTCCTCAAAGTGCCCTCAGGGAGTATAAATATCGGCTGAACAGCCTGTGCTCCATTCATAACACCACTCTCCTTTGGCTCTATTTATCGATTTATAGATAAACAATAGATATACAAAATATGAATATGTTATTTATAAGCTTTTCTCTAAACAATAACAAAGGCAAAACCAATTAATTTAAGCGCCGACCAATATACATTATCAAAAAATGTCGGCGCATGTGGTATATGCGCCCTACGCTGCTCGGGCTCGTAGCTCAGTTGGTTAGAGCGTCGGTCTTATATGGCCGGCAGGCGTCCAGAGACGGGCACAGGTACTGCCTGTGTCATTCGAATAATTGCCTGTCATGTTTTAACCAGGAGAGCCGAAGGCCAGGGGTTCGATCCCCCTCGAGCCCATAGCCTTTTAATAACGCCGCCAATCTATTCTTATGAGAATCATAGCCGACCTACACATTCATTCACGTTTTTCCAGAGCGACAAGCAGCGACCTCAGCCTTTACAATCTAGTAAAATACGCACGTATCAAAGGCCTTTCGCTGTTGGGAACAGGCGACTTCACCCACCCCTCGTGGCTATCAGAGCTAAAAGACGGACTTGAAGATGACGGAACGGGTTTCTTCAAATATGATGGTTTCAATTTCGTCTTGTCGGGGGAGATATCAAGTATATACACGCAGGACAAAAGACTTCACAGAGTACATAATATCCTTCTGTGCCCTGATTTTGAGACTGCTGCTCAGATAAACGATGTGCTCAAAGGCAGACGTGTGAATCTGGAGGCCGATGGAAGGCCTATCTGCGGCATTCCCTCTTGTGAACTCGTGGAAAGTCTTAAAGGCATAAATCCTATGATAGAGATAATACCCGCGCATGCATGGACACCGTGGTTCTCGCTTTTCGGCTCGAAATCTGGCTTCGACAACATAGAAGACTGCTTCAGAGACCAGACCAAAAATGTGCATGCCATAGAGACTGGCCTTTCCTCAGACCCTGCAATGAATTGGAGACTTTCCCAGCTTGACAAATTTGCAATAGTTTCATTCTCCGATGCCCATTCCTTCTGGCCATGGAGAATCGGCAGGGAGGCAACAATCTTCGATCTAAAACACTCCGCATATGAAAATCTCATAAAAGCCTTGAGAACGAAGGAAGGGCTGGTAGAGACCATAGAGGTCGACCCATCATATGGCAAATACCACTACGACGGCCACAGGAACTGCAATGTTGCTTTGAGTCCCGATGAGTCCAAAAAGATTGGTAATATCTGCCCTGTCTGCAGAAGGCCGTTGACTATTGGCGTATTGCACAGGATCGAAGAGCTTGCAGACCGGCCTGAAGGCTTCGTGCCTAAAGATGCAAGGCCTTTCCGTTCTGTCATTCCTTTGTCGGAAATTATATCATTTGCTGCCAAAACCAACATCAACTCCTCAAAAGTCTGGGAAGAATATAACAGGCTCGTTGCCGCCTTCGGCTCGGAGCTTAACGTTCTGCTGGAGGCGGATGAGGAGCGGATGAAAAACATTTCAAACGAAAAAATTGCCGGTCTTGTGTTGAAAGCAAGAAAGGGGGAAATAGAGGTAAAGCCCGGCTATGATGGCGTCTACGGAGAAATAGAGAAGGATGGGGTGAAGCATTCGTTTAAAATCCCCCAGAAAACGCTCGGTGATTTTTAATTTATTGTGTGTCCCTTCCGATTACTTCAATGCTTACCGTTCTATCGATAAAATAGGCATATGATAAATCAAAGTTTAAATTTTTCTGCAAAATTCCTGCAGTTGTTCTTGGGACATCCATTTCCAATTCACATGTTATTGTCCTGGACTGGCCTTTCCACAAATCTGTCACGAGCCCTGTGTTGGGGTCCTGGAATATATCGCAATTAAAAACCCTGATTGGATTGCCTTCACCGCCATTGAAAAATATGACCACTTTGTCCCAATTGCTGGAAAGTTCACAACCACTTGTAAGAGTAACATAATTGAAACTTGGCGCATACAGGCCCATGGGAATCGGGATTGTTATATCCCTCGTGACGCAACTTACCCCACCACCAACATTCTGCATGTTTATGTTGATGGGGAATCTTATCTTACTTTCATCTTCCCAGTACCTTATGGGTCCATTGACAACAATGCCTAGGCTGACAGGACCCTGGGTTGTGCTTATGGTTTCGCTTGGTAAGGCAACACCCCTAGATTGCAAAGACCTTAGTTCATCCTGAGAGGCTATGTTAATGGATTTTATTGTACTTGTTCCATACCAGTAATACAGCCTGACACTTGGGTTGAACGTAACGGATAAGCCTTTTGGTATGCCTGTTGGGGCTTTGCAATCCCATATACATGTTCTTGATTCGCCTTCAGTTCCTCTTTCCGGATCCGGGGCAAGCAGAGTAGTGCCTGTTTTGCATGTCTCCTCGCATGAAACGTCTAGCTTACTACCCTGGAGAGTTGTTTGTATATTGTAAAGTTTTGGGTAAACGTTGTATGCGTTAACGGAACCCGTATTTCTTATTTTCATCTGGAGTTTGAAATTTTCACCTGCGTATACACTCGGAAAATCGACCTCGAAGTTTTCTATTGTCACCCCGCTGCCGCCAGAGGTATTGCCTCCCAGCATAACGCAGCCGGAAATTGGCAAAACAAGTACGGCAGCAAGTAAAGATAAAAGCAGGCCGGCGAGTTTTCTGCTCATAATTATAACATGCATACTAATCCTTTTATTTATTAGACGATGCCGGCGAATTGGGTTTTGTAGAAGGATAGACTATGACTTCGGTGGTTTTGTCGATAAAGTAACCATAGTTTGCTGTTGCCTCTATGTTCTTTTGGTTAATGCCTACTTGGGTACCTGTTTCACCAATTATTTTGCAGGAAATTGTCTGTGGATTCGAACCAATAAAGACTACCTGCTCGGTTATCATTTTACCGTTTATCCTACAAGAACCCGGCGCGGGTGTGAGCCCGTCCGGAAGTATTATGTTCAGATCGATCTTGCTCCATTGCTCGTTTTCGCCCGTTCCTCCCGGCTTTTTGCAGTTGCCGCTGTCGGCAAAACACGGGGTCCCGCCACCTATGTTTTTGACCGTCACCACAATGGGGAACTCTACCTTACTGCCATAAGTCCTTATGGGGCTGGCTGTTTCTATATCAAGCGAAATCGGCGAACTGGTTTTGCTGTAAGATTCGGATGGCAAGCCCTTGCCTTGGTCTTGCAGCGTCCTAAGTTCATCCCTCGAAACGAACGTAATCATTTTTATGGTCGATGATTTGTATGAATAGTAAAATCTTACCCTTGGCTTAACATTTATGCTCAGGCCTGGCAAAACATCAGGCGCAATGTATCTCCATGTGCATACAGCTTCCCCGCCGGTTATGCCCGCCTGCGGGTCTTCCGGCAGCAAGGCTATTTTTTTGGTGTCGTACCTGCAATATTCTTCTTCTGGGAAAAGCTCGCCGAGATTGCTTAGGCCCGAGCCTGCCGGCGGTT
>CAYGVQ010000001.1:23985-30505 GCA_964353515.1 uncultured archaeon | reverse complement strand
GGAATAGGCATTTCGTTAAAAGTCGCTAAAGCGGTTCCTGTAGGCGTTTGCAAGGGGTAAGTATACTAGGTTTATATGTCCAGTGCCACTGTTACCTTGTACCCTTTCTTTGTTTTTTCTAGGTTAAATTTATAGTAAGTGACAGCCTTAACCACCGTTCCGCCTTTCCTAGGGTCGGCCTTTTCGCCATAAACTGTCGCCCTGAGACGTTTTTCATTCAGTTCATTTACAACAAACTTTGAAAAAAACATGCCATCTATATCAACGATGCCTATAAGCTCCTGTAACCAGTTGAACATCAGATCGCTGGCGTCATTGCCTAAAACCTCTATTGTCTTTTGCTGCGATGCTTTAACCCTTTCGGTTTTGCATATGACATTAAACAAGGCCAAGGCTGCATTTTCGAACAGCTCCTTGAGACTCTTGCCATATGCCTCAAAAAGTATGTCTGATGTCAAATCTCTTACAAACTTGAATCTCATAAAAAAACCTACAATTAAGATAAATAAAAAACAGGCTGCTGGTTACTGCCTAGAAGGCCTTGAAGCCAAGACCTTGTACATCATACCTTCCTATAAGATCCTGGGCCCCTCTACACTCCAGAGATTGCACAACAACCTGTTTTAGCGTATCATCGGTGTTCATTTCCACCGTTTTGATGTCCTGGTAGGATATGTTTAAGGTTTCATATTTCGTTGATGTTATGGTTTCGTTCTGGTATGTGATTCTTACAGCGAAACCGTGCAACGGGACATCGCCTGTGTTGAATAGGGCAATAGTAAGTTTGTTGGTAGCGTTATCATAATACGCCCTTTGTATAAGCAGCTGTGCCTTTGAGCAGAATTGCAACTCTGAACGGCTCTGTGTCACGAACTGGGTCGCCCAACCAGCGAGAATCCCAGCCACTATCATTGTAAAGGCTATAAGCATTATAACCGATATCAGAGGGGATATACCTTTTCTCATTTCAATCACTCCTTTGTTATGATCGACGTTTCGGCTGAAAACGTAGGGCACGCATTGTTTATGACCTTTATCCTATCAGCGGTCTTTCCAAGGTTTGATGCATAATCTCCGTTCATGTTAAGTATTATTACAGCAGATCTTTGTTCTCTAAGTGGACTTGACTGTGTTATGTTCGGGCTCATGCTGAACTCAGTATCGCTTGAATTGTAAACTGATACTGATGTGGTATTCATTACCTGTACGCTGAAACCATAGAGTTCGGTGCTGCCAAGGTTTGTAATTGTTATGGTCATGTTGTTCGTTGATAAACCAAAGGTCGCTGAATCAATTTTGTAGTTCGTGCTCGTTACACATGCGCTGCTTGCTTGTTGCGTTCTGGTGCTTACCCAATGCGTTATCCACGAAGATACCAGCACCCCAACCGCAATTGCTATCCCTATGAGCAGAACACTGGCTATAACTGGAGATATCCCTTTCATGCCCATATATATAAGTTTGGGCCGGCTTTAATATATATTTTAAAATTAAATGGCAAATAGAATAATCTGTGATAATCATTTCGAGGGTGGGATTATGAAAAAGAAAATGGTTTATTTCTTCGGCGCGGGGAAGGCCGACGGCAATGAAAAGATGAAAGAATTGCTGGGCGGAAAGGGAGCTAATCTGGCAGAAATGGCGGGAAACAAGGACCTGCACCTACCAGTGCCGCCTGGTTTTACTATTACGACTGAGGTTTGCACTTATTATTACAAAAACAAAAAGAAGTATCCTCCGGGCCTTAGAGAGCAGGTTGAAAAGCTCCTAAGAGGAATTGAAAAGCTTATGGGAAGGAAGTTCGGTGACCCACAAAACCCCCTTCTTGTTTCGGTGCGCTCCGGCGCGAGGAGATCTATGCCAGGTATGATGGAAACGGTATTAAACATCGGCCTTACGAACAAAACCATACTCGGCTTGATTAGTCAGAGCGGTAACGAGCGCTTCGTTTACGATGCGTACCGCCGCCTAATAATGATGTATTCCGATGTGGTGATGGAGAAGGCGGCGGGCATCGAGCCAAAAAACGAAGAGTCTGGCATCCGCAGGCAACTTGAAAAGATAATGAGCCAGATGAAAAAGGAAAGGGGCTATAAAAACGACACAGAGCTAACAACCAATGATCTAAAGGCCTTGTGCACCTCATTCAAGGCCAAAATAAAAGAGGTTTTACAAAAGGAATTCCCGGACGATCACATCCAGCAGTTGTGGGGCGGTATAGGAGCGGTATTCTCATCATGGAACGGCAAGCGTGCTGCCAGCTACAGGCGTATAGAAGGCATTCCGGATGACTGGGGAACTGCGGTAAATGTGCAGGCAATGGTCTTCGGTAACATGGGAAATGATTCAGCTACGGGCGTGGGCTTTACGCGAAACCCCGGCAATGGCGAAAACCAGTTCTATGGGGAATATCTTATCAACGCGCAAGGCGAAGATGTGGTGGCAGGAATTCGCACCCCGGCACCAGTAAATGAATATTCAAAATCCGAACAGAACAGGACTTTAATCACGCTGGAAAAGGCTATGCCTAAACTTTACAGGGAGCTTTTTAATTATCAAAAACGCTTGGAAAAGCATTACTGCGACATGCAGGACATAGAATTCACGATAGAGAAGAACAAACTCTACATGCTGCAGTGCAGGACAGGGAAACGCAATGGACCTGCAGCAGTTCGCATGGCCTTGGATATGTATAAAGAAAAACTGATTACAAAGGAAGAGGCCATAATGAGGGTAGTGCCGAGTCAGCTTGACGAACTCCTCCACCCGATACTCGATCCAAAGGCAGAAGCTTCAAGCAAAACTTTGGCTAGGGGCCTTCCTGCTGGTCCTGGCGGCGCTTCGGGGCAAGTGATTTTCACAGCGAAAGACGCAGTCGAATGGGCCAGACAAGGCAAGAGGGTTATTCTCGTCAGAGAAGAAACCAACCCAGAGGATGTTGAAGGCATGCGTGCAGCACAGGCGATCCTCACTGCGCGAGGCGGCATGACTTCGCACGCAGCTTTGGTAGCGAGAGGTTGGGGCAAATGCTGTGTTGTTGGAGCCGGAGGCCTGCACATTGATATGGGTAAAAAGGAAATCAACGTTGATGGGAAAGTAATCAGGGAAGGGGGCTGGATCAGTTTGAACGGAACAAGAGGCATTGCTTATGATGGAAAGCTCGCGATGATAGACCCATCCGAAAACAAAGCGCTTAATGAATTCTTAAAACTATGCGATTCCATAAGAAGACTTGGCGTTAGAACAAACGCAGACACACCGGAAGATGCTAGAATTGCGAGGCAATTCGGGGCGGAAGGCATTGGTTTGTTCAGAACAGAGCATATGTTCTATGGCAAAGGCGCTGAAGAGCCGTTGTTCAGGCTTCGCAAAATGATAGTTTCGAAGACATTGGAGGAAAGAAAAAAGGCATTGGCAGAATTGTTCCCATACATGAAAAAGGACATTAAAGGCACACTGGAAGCCATGGACGACTTGCCTGTCACCATACGTTTGCTCGATCCACCATTGCACGAATTCGTACCTAGGGACAAAGAAAAACTTGAGCAGTTGGCAAGAGACCTTAACATATCCATTGAAGAACTCAAGGAAAGAGCAGAGGATCTTCACGAAGCTAATCCGATGATGGGACATCGCGGGGTTCGTCTGGGAGTTACGTACCAAGAAATATCGGAGGCCCAAATAAGGGCGATATTGGAGGCAGCTGCTGAACTAATAGGCGAGGGCAAGAGCCCTTACCCTGAGATAATGATCCCTGTGGTCTGCGATGTGAAAGAGCTGAGTAATCAGTTTACCATTTTCCAAAAAATTTACCAGGAAGTTCTGGGCAAATACAGAATAAAGAAGATGAGATATGCCTTTGGTACGATGATCGAAATTCCTAGGGCTTCGATACTCGCCAACAAGCTTGCTCAGGTATGCGAATTTTTCTCTTTCGGGACAAACGACCTGACGCAGATGGGCTTCGGCTTTTCACGCGATGATACAGGCAGTTTCCTTCCGGACTACATTAAGAAGGGCATCTTGCCGGAAGATCCATTCCAGTCCATCGACCAAGAAGGCATCGGTGAATTGATAAAGATGGGCATAGAACGGGGAAGAAAGACAAGGAAGAACCTAGAAATCGGCATTTGCGGTGAACACGGGGGCGATCCCAAATCAATCGAATTCTGCCATAAAGTGGGAATGGATTACGTGAGTTGTTCGCCTTTCAGGGTTCCCATCGCAAGACTTGCTGCAGCCCAGGCAAAAATAAAAGAAAAAGGCAAATAAAATTTTAAATCGCAACATATAGGCACAAAAAGAATATTTAAAAATAACACTTACAATTATAATCGGGGTGAATTTCAATGATAAGAGTAAAGGACGTGATGAAAAGGCACGTCGTTACAGTTGAACCCAAAATGAATATGTCAACCATCGCGAAAATACTAACCAATAACAAGATAGGCTGTGTCATCATTGTTGACAGGGGAAAACCTGTAGGAATAGTTACAACCAATGATATAGTGACGCTTGTTGCAAGAGAAAAGAACCTGAAAGGGGTGAAGGCGGGCGATTTCTGGAAACAGATGAAAAAACCTTTCATTACAATTTCGCCCGATGAAAGCCTGCTGAAGGTCTCTAAGAAAATGCTGAAAAGCGGTTACAAGAGATTCCCCGTCGTAGAAAAAAACGAACTGAAAGGCATAGTTTCAACCAAGGAAGTACTGATAGTTTCGCCTGAGCTGATAGAAATACTTTCGGAAAGATTAAAGGCAAAGGCAGAGGCTGTTGCCAAACCAAACCAGGCAATTTCAGGCCTTTGTGAGAGATGCGGAGAATATTCAGAATATCTCAGAAACATCGATGGCAGATGGATCTGTTCCGAGTGCAGGGAGAGTTACGTTTAAACAAATGTTTAAACGGATGTTTAAACATAGCTATTTTAATATATATTTCATTTTAGTTTCATGTGGCTTAGATTTGCAGTGGCATCTTCATTCATTTTTTCTTTTTTATTTGCCATTTCAACCTCACAGGCAATACTGATAAATGAAGTTATGTACAACCCCTCTGACTTTTTGGGCGGAACTTCAAATGAATGGATAGAATTATACAATCCTTCAAATGAAACAATAAATCTGAGCGGCTGGAGTATTTCGGATCCTTACGAACATTCTATAACAGATAGCTTCATTCAATCACTAGGTTTTGTCATACTGACAAAAAATCTTACAGCGTTTTATGAACATTACAACTTTTCTTGCAATGCAACGAAGGTGGCGTTCTCCCTCAATAACGATGGAGAAGAGGTAATTCTTAAAAATGGCGGGGACGGAATCGAAGATGCATTAAACTATTCTGACGATGTGGGTGGTGACGGCGACGGAAAAAGTATACAGATAATTGATGGCAGGCAAGTAGCGTCAATGCCAACACCTTGCGAAAAAAACACTTTTTACAACGAAACAGAAAACGAAAACAATGCCAACAATACATGCGACCTGAAGTTGTGGATAATATCTGATGACATCTTTACTCCGGATGAAGGAAATGGCTATCGAATAATGGTCGAGGATTTGAAGGAGGGTGAGTTCGAACCGGAGATTGAATACTGGATAGAGGACATGTTTGAAAACATTGTGAGGTCAAGGGATAAAACCGTTAAAACAAATACGAATAAGACATGGACTCCGCCAGAAGTGCTTGGTAGTGAAGCATATATCATACGTACAATTATAACTAATGCAACATGCAACGACACCAATATTTCAAACAACTATGCGGAGAAAATGGTCATTGCCAAGGGTCATGCACCTATTTTGAATTCCAGCATTTCTATTATGAGTGTCAATTTAGGCTCCGATAATAAAGCAAAATTTGGCGACAGAATAGAAATGCAGATAAAGGCTTACAAGGGCGACACGAGCAAAAATTCAATTGAACTGTGGGTAGAGAACACGGAAGGGATTAAACTTGGAAAAACAGATTTCAACCTTTACAGTAAGTTTTTGAATTATACCTTTTCAATTCCAATGCAACTTACTCCCAATTGCGACTTGAATATCCCAAATGGCCCATATTTTGTGAGGGTCAGAGGCCTAGATAGTTTTGATGAAAAGGAGATATGGGTAGATGGCATATCAACCTCGTTATGCAAAACAAAGACGGTAGAAATCCCAAAATCATGTTCCTGCTCACCTTGCCCCTCGTGCAACACCTCAGGCAAAAACGAATTGCAACAGAAGCATTTCGAAGTAGTATCGTGTCCAGAAGAAATAGCCCAGAATATGGAGTTGTTGATTGAGCTGTTGATAAATACCACACAGGCAGGGAACTATACGTTATATTCTTATATCTATGATAGCAAAAAACCATTATCCTTAGGCTTCGATGGAAAAAAATGGCTTAACACATGGAGCGCAAACAAGCAAGAGATATATGCCGATGGTCCGACCATCATAACGCTGAAAAACAGGATTGCAAATGACACAGAACTTGGTAAATACAAACTTCGCATCAAAATAATTTACGGTGG
>CAYGVQ010000001.1:9676-23885 GCA_964353515.1 uncultured archaeon | reverse complement strand
AATGGACCTGTAGCTCAGTTGGAAACTCCGGAGGAAGCAGACAAAGCTGCCTTGGTCAGCAATAGAGCAGTAGCCTCCTAAGCTAAAGGCCGGGGGTTCGAATCCCCCCAGGTCCGTTTTCTCTTTGCAAATATCCTGCGATAAACGTCATAGATTTATAACTTTTCAAAGACAAATCTATAACATGACGAGAATAATCGTGGTTTCATCCGGGAAGGGAGGAGTTGGTAAGACGACGCTTGTCGCTAACCTTGCTGCCGCGCTTGCAAAATATGGGAAATCAGTCGTTGCAGTTGATGCAAATATGACAACTTCCAATCTTGCCCTCCATCTTGGCATGCACCTGTACCCCAAAACGCTTCATGACGTTTTCGAGAGAGGGGCAAGAATAAGCGATGTTACATATTCCCATAAAACAGGCTTCAAAGTGGTGCCTGCTGACATTTCCTTAAGAAAAGAGAGAAACATAAAATCACACCACTATATTAATGTCCTTTATAAGCTTCTTGAAGGCCATGATTTCATTCTTATAGATTCCCCGGCGGGCCTGGGGAAGGACTCGACATCAATAATAGAGGCCGCAGACGAAATGATAACAATAACCAATCCGGAACTCCCTGCGGTTACCGATGCGCTAAAGCTTAGCATGATTGCAAAAAAATACTCGACGCACAATCTTGGCGTTGTGGTCAACAGGATTAAAAATGAAACGCATGAAATTCCAACAGAACACATAGAAAGGATGCTCGACCTGCCTGTTATAGGCAAAATACCAGAGGACAGGGAAGTTAGAAAAGCAATAGCCCTCAAAGAGCCTGTAGTAGTTTATAATCCCGCTTCCCCTGCCGCGCAACATATTAGAGCCCTGGCAGCAAATCTGATAGGAGAAACCTACGAGCCGAAAATACCTTGGAGCTTCAGACTCTTCAACTGGCTGGCTTCTAGGTAAATTTATTTTTTCAGAATTTCAAGCATATCGCTCAAATTTATCTCGAAGGCACAGACAGGCTGCTCTATGCCGAAATTATCAAGAACTTTTGGATGCATTTCGCCTATGTAGGCGACCCTCTTTCCTGCAACAGATATCTTCCCGACCCTTCCGGGTATGAAGGAGGCATGCTCTACCTCTTCGATATCATATCTAAGGCCCATATTTCTCATAAGGAAGTCAAAATTCTGTTTCGCCTTCGTGAAGTTGGCGTCGTTGCCAGCATAAGCCCATGCAAGTTTCGTAGGATTCCGTGAGCGCGTTTCTGCATCCTCATCGAAAAGCACCACCTCGCCGATCTCGAAAATCTTTTGCGGGTATCCCCTGTTCTTATTATTTGATAAAAATTCTATCAGAGATGGGATTAGCCATGTTCTGAAAACACACCAGTTTTTAGATACAGGATTGTCGACTTCTATCGCTTTCATATCCAAGATGCCCATTTTTTCAACTAGGTTATCATGGTTACTTAATATGTAAGACATTGTTTCTTGGCTACCAGTCCCGACCATTATTTCTGCAATTTTCTTTGAGAATTCATTTATTTCAGTGAGTCTGCCTGTCCCGGAGATTTGCGGCATTAGCGGCTCTATTTTGTTGTAGCTATAAGAAATGATAATATCCTCTATTACATCAACCTCATGCATTATATCCTGTCTGTATGCAGGATAGAACACGGTGAGCCTATCCCCGCTTGTACGTACGTCGTATCTTGCTTTCAGTAGAAGGTCTTTGATCTCTTTTGTGCTCAGATCGAGCCCTGAAAGTTTTCTAACATGATCAGCATCGACCATTATTTTCTTTGACCTAAAATCAGGGGTTTCCACTTTTTTTCCGGGGAAAATTACGTCCACGCTTTCTATGCTCCCGCCGCGTTCCGCAAGAGCTGCCACCATAATGTTGAGCGATGGCACTAGGAATTTCATATCGAACCCGGAACATTCTATAAAAACATCTTTTGTCTCTTTGGTCACCTTCCCGCTGTAGTCCGAATTAATTATCGGAGGCATGGAAAGCACGTTTCCCTTCGAGTCCACGAAAACAGGGTACATGCCCCTTCCTTCAAGAAGATGGCCGTATTCCTTACCTTTCGGATGCTGTGAAAGAATTTCATCTAGGTCCATTTCTCTATCGAAATCGAGGGGGGTGAATTTTATTGCATCAGGCTTGTAGGCACGGAAATGTATAGGCGGAGAAATGCTGTGATAATCATAAAGCCCAAGAGCGACTTCCCTCCTGCCTTTCCCAAAATTTTCGCATATCTTCTCCTGGAGTTGTATTATCTGGAAAAGAACCTCATCTGTTATCTTCAAACCCTTGACCACTGCGCATACTGTTTTGGGCCTTATACCTTTCAGGTTTTTATTCACGATTACCTTGAGCCCGGATTTTTTTAGCGGAAATTGAACCAGCCCCTTACTTTTAGTATACTTTGCCCTTAGCTCTCTGGCTATTCCTTCAGCCGACCAGAGATCAGGCCTGTTAGTATCGGCTATTTCTATTTTTATGCGGTCACCTTCAATTGCTTCTATCTCCCCCTTTACGTATTCCAACGCCTTCGCTAGCGACTGCTCTGAAAATTTCTTGCCAACCAGTTTATTCAGATCCTCCAGAGAGATTTCAATTGTCGGCATTACAACACCTTTTTCGACCCTCTTAAAAATTCCAAGTCGTTTGAAAAGAGATATCTTATATCCTTTATGCCAAGTTTCGTCATGGCTAGCCTGTCAAGGCCAAAGCCCCATGCGATGACAGGTTCCTTGACGCCTAAAGATTTTGTAAGTTCAGGCCTGAAAACACCTGCACCTGCCATTTCAACCCATCCTGATTGCGGGTCTTTGACAGAGACCTGTACCGACGGCTCAGTAAAAGGGAAATAGTCAGGAAGGAATTTGACCTCTTTCAGGCCAGTGATTTCAAATATGAACTGTTTCAAAAGGCCCAGGAGATGGCGGAAAGAAAGATCCTTGTCAATCACAAAGCCTCCAAGCTGATTGAACTCTACTCCATGTGTCGCGTCTATAACATCTGGTCTAAAGCAGCGAACAAGACTGAAATATTTACCGGGTATTGAGACGCCTTTTGCAAGGAACCTAGGCGATATCGCCGTGTCATGAGCCCTTGGCATGAGCTGTGAGGCGATTTTTTCACTCCATTCATAATTCCAGCCTTTCGAGCCGTCAATACCACTTTCATGCGCCTTTTTCACAGAGAGTACAAGTTTCCTCTCGGGGAGAGTTCCGTATCTCGGTTTTTTTATGCGATAGGTCGCACTCCAGTCCCTTGCAGGATGGTTTTGCGGCTGGAAAAGCGAATCGAAGTTGAAAAATTCCAGCTCTATTAAAGGACCGTACATTTCCTTAAAACCGAGGGCTGTAAGCTTTTCTCTCACATCCTGCAGAAATTCGCTATATGGCTGCCTTTTTCCAGGGTATATTTTCGGGACATTAGTTTTTATGTCGTATCTTCTGAATTTTTTGTCCCTCCACATTTTTTCCTTAAGCATCTTGGGCGTAATATTTTCAATAAGGTCGAATTTGATTGCTTTTTCATTAATGAGCTTCTTGCCCAGTTCTGTCAGTTCGACGTATTTGAGTTTTTTCACACCCTTTCTGATTATGCCCTTTCTTTTAAGCAACCTGGTAACCGAGGCTCTCTCTTTTTCGTCCATCTCATCGATGCCTTTAGGCAATTTTTTAAGCAGCATCCCATCCGGGAAACCTTCGTGCAGGAGCAGCTCCCTTTCGCTTGTCGGTTCTATTTCATCTCCCAATATCGATATTGCATATCTGGATTTTAACAAGCCTAGGCAAATCCTTATTTCATTCTCATCGAGTTTGGCAACCTTCCTTATTTCGTCTAACTTCATTTTTCTTTCTAGGGCGTCCAAAAATCTTTTTTCAGGCAGGCCGTCTGTAGCGTACGCCTTTCCGTTTTCTCCGAGTTCTACCATTTCTTTGGAAAAGGATTTGACCTTCAGTGCCCCCTTGTTTTCAAGCCACTGTAAAGCGCGCATTATTTCGATTTCTGATACGCCTGAGTTTTTTGCAATAGTCCTCATTTCTAAGCCGTTCTTTAGAAAGGGTAGCACCTTTCTTTCAATGGGGCTCAGGGTCTCTAGAATTTTCTGCAAATCCATACATTATAATAAGATTCCGTTTTTATAATTTTAAAGCACAAATCTTTTACATGGATACGAACGAGTATAATAAGAATTTTTATTCGAACCTATTCGGCAAGGAAGCTGAAAAATACTACATGATACAGGAAAAAAAGATAAGAATAGTCTTAAACCTATTCGAAAGGCATGAGAATGGCAAGATTCTTGATATTGGCTGCGGTGACGGTTTCATATCGTGTTTGATAGCCCAAAAGGCACAAGCAAAAGTTTTTGGGGTAGACATAAGCCAAAACGCTGTTTCAAAAGCAAAGGAAAGGGGCATAGTGGCCAAGGTGGTAAATGCGGACAAGGAACTCCCATTTGAAAAAGGCACTTTCGATGCGGTATTTTGTGGTGATGTGCTCGAGCACATGTATGATACGGAAAAACTGCTGGAAAGCATAAATAACATACTAAAGCCTGATGGATATCTTATAATATCTGTTCCTAACATCGCTTCTTGGTACAACCGGGGGTTTTTGCTCTTGGGCATAATGCCGACATGGATAGAATCTTCCCTGAGGACTTATACCGGCAATCCATACCTAAAGGAAGGCGTAGGTCACATCCATGCCTTTACCAAGCGATCGCTTTCAGATTTGCTTTCGCTTAAGGGTTTTTCCGTAGAAAAGGTCGTCGGGAGCCCTGTTATGGCTGACGGAACACGGAAAAAATGGAAGGAGATGTTATGGAACAGCGTTGACTCGGCCTTTGCTAAAAAGGTCACGCTGGCCTCTACTATAATAATAAAGTCAAGGAAGGCTCATGAATAAAATAAGGGGATGGTGAGAATTAATTATGGTGAACCTGAAAAAATTGCTCTTTAACAGCATAACTATAAGCATCCCCAAAAACACCGTCCAGTTTTCCTTAGGCATTATTCTGTACTGGTTCATAATAGGCGTCCCGGACTTCTTCATCGCTTCGGCTTCATTGGTAATCTTTCTTATAGCATACTCTTCCGTGTATGTTTACAACGACCTTGTAGATTATCATGAGGACAAAAAAGACAGCGAGAAGTTGAAATGGAAGCTTGTGGCAGGAAGGATGATAAGCGAAAAGGCGGCTAAAATACTTACCTCGTTTTTCGCCTTAACAGGACTTTTGTTGTCATTTTTCATAAGTAAATGGTTTTTCGTTATGATCTTGGGAATGCTGTTCCTTAATTTTTTGCATTCTTCTCCCTATACCAGATTTAAAAAAGGCATTAAGAGGACAACCATAAACATGACCATCATAGAATTCCTGAAATATTCATGTGGATGGTTCGCCCTCACGTCCGACCTTACAACGTTCCCATTATGGCTTGTGGTCGCCTTTTCTTTGGTGTATACCACAAGCTATCTAGTATACAAGTTCAAATTCACAGGAAGCATAATCAAAAACAACAAAAAATTATTCGCGACTCTGGCCGCATGCGGTGTAATTTCTTACATAATTTCTTTTATTCAATATGGGTTTCCGCTAAGCATGACACTATTGGTAACCGTGCCACTTTTCGTTCTGCTGCTCTTCAAAAAAATGGACATTGAAGTTCATAGGATAAACAACATGATAGTCTTGGAATATCTGCTTTTGCCAATCATGATAGTATCCTTCGCTATTTTAATGATACCTGTTGTTGGGCAGGCGAATGAGAACATGGCAAACGCGATCTATCAGTACAAGGAAAATATAATGAAAGAAATGCCCGAAGATCTAAAGAAAACAGTTGAAAACATCACCGATGAGATAAAAAAATACAAGACGCTTGAGGATATAGAAGACGAAATAAAAACCGGCATAGAGAACATCACAAATGCAACAAAATAGCACTTCTAGAGGTTCCTGCCCATTTTTGTGACAAACGTTTTCCAGTGAGGAAGAACACCTGATTTTTTACCGGCTATTTTCACTTTCCCAGCTCTAACGGCTTTAAGCACGTCTTTCTTTTCCTTTTTTGCATCAATAAGCATTAAGGCTGAGCCAATCTCTTTTGTGAAATGAGCATCAGAGCCTGCGAAGAACGGGAGTTTATGTCTTTGGGCGAATTCCATTGCCTCTTTATTGAACTTATCGACCATGGTCCTAGCGTTGAAAACCTCAACGGCGTCTATAAGATTAATTATTTTTTCCATCTCCTTGCCGACGCCGCTTCTGAATTTATCGAAGGGATGAGGTATGAAAATCAGGCCGCCCTGCCCCTTTATCAGTTTGCAGGTTTCAGCGAGAGGTAAATAAGAAGGTATATCCTTTTTCAGATTGAGACCGATAACTTCACCTTCCTTTGTTTTTATTTCAGCCCCCACGAAAACAACAATATCTTTGGCAATTTTCTGCGTTTCAAGCCCGCCCTTTATAGTGTTGTGATCGGTGACCGCTATAACATCCAACCCCCTTTCCTTTGCCGTTTTTAGTATTGCTTCTGGAGACATGTCGCTGTCCGCCGAGAAATGCGAATGTATGTGGAAGTCCGCCCTTAAAACACTAGACGATGGCATACTATCTTATTTAAACGGCCACAATAAATTTATATGTGATTGTGATGGACAAGTTCGCACGTATACAGGAGCTCGCTGACCAGAGAGGCATTTTTTTCCCCACAGCTGAAATACACTCGGCTTTGGCAGGGTTCCTCGATTTCGGTCACTTGGGAACCGTATTGCGGAGAAAAATAGTGGAGCTTTGGAGAAGGGAAGTCGTTCGCATGACCAATTCGCTTGAAATAGACGGATGTTTAATACTCCCCAAGAAAAACTTCGAAGCCTCCGGTCACCTCAAGAATTTTGTCGACCCATTGGTTGAGTGTTCGAAATGCAAAAAGGTATTCAGAGCGGACAAGCTTATAGAAGAGGCAACAGGCAAAACGATACCAGAAGCCATGGAGTCTTCCGCTTTCAACGAGCTCATAGATAAACACGCCATAAAATGTCCGGAGTGCAAGGGCAGGTTGGAAAAGGTTCAGAAATTTAACATGATGATTGGTGTTTCCATCGGCCCCTTGACCAGCGAAAAAAATGCTTATCTGAGGCCAGAAACATGCCAGAATATATTCACAGCCTTCCAGAAGATATACAAAACCGCTAGGGTTTCGCTTCCCCTAGCAATATCGCAGGTCGGCAGGTCATTCAGAAACGAAATCTCACCCCGGCAGGGTCTGATACGTTCGAGGGAGTTCACCCAGCTCGAAACGGAGGTTTTTTTCAACCCCAAGAAAATAAATGAAGTTCCGGAATTCGACAAATACCGAAAATTTGAACTCAGATTAAAAATGATAGGGAAGGATACGCAACCAATAACACTTGAAAAGGCAGCTGAAAAGGGTATAATATCGGGAAAGCTAATCGGCTATTATCTCGCCATAACCCAGCAGTTTTTCGAAAAATGCGGCTTCAATCCTGAGGATATACGGTTCCGCGAGCTCGAGAAAAATGCCATGGCTTTTTATTCTAGGGAGACATGGGATTTCGAAGTGAAGACCAGCGTCGGGTGGCTCGAGCTCGTTGCATGTAATTACAGGACGGATTACGATTTATCGTCGCATTCGAAGATTTCGGGTTCTGACCTCTCCGTTGTTGAAGATGAAGAGAAGTTCACACCGCACGTTTTCGAACTTTCTATGGGGCTAGATCGCATTTTTTATTCAATACTCGAAAACTCTCTCTCCGAAAGAGGGGGCAAACCCCTTCTCAAATTCCCACGGCAACTGACACCCTTGGATCTCGTTATACTACCGCTGGTCAAAAAGGATGGCGTCGACGCCAAGGCAAAGGCGATATATGAAACCCTCAAGACAAAATACGAGACCAAGTACGATGAAAAGCAGTCCATAGGCAAGCGTTACGTTATCTATGACCAGCTCGGCGTTCCTTTGGCGATAACAGTGGATTATGATTCGCTCAATGAGGAAGATGTAACTCTTCGCGACCGCGATTCGATGAAGCAGATACGGGTTAAGATAAAAGACGTTCCACAGAAAATAGATGCCTTTTTTGCCGGCAAAAATATTTTTTAATAACCTCTTCCCCTTTCAATCTGTTTGTGGATTTCCCTTTCTATTTTTTCCAGAAACATTTTCATCGCCTTTGTCGGCTCCCATTCATAGTCATTTGCATAGAAACTCCCTTTATCTGTCACGATCCTTCCGTGCACAGAGTATTTCATGCGTTCGCCCCTCTCTTTCTTTTTGTATGTATCAACATGTATTGCCACATAGGTAACTTTTATTATATTCAAAAGCTTGTTGATGGTGTTTTCTATCATTTCGTCTATTTTCTTCTTTATGAATTCGTCTTCATCGCCCAAACCGCTGACCCTTATGTAAACGGTTTCGAGAGATTTTCCTATGAGTTTGAATAGGTCCTTTATGGTGATTATACCCATGAATTTGCCGTTGTCTTCCACAACCACGGTGCAGGACTCTTCATTCGAAATCTTCTTGACTATTTCTATAAGGTCGGTTTCAGGATCCACTTTCACGGTATCTTTTCTTACAAACCGGCTTATACCTATGTCACCAAGCCTTGTTTTTTCCCCATCCTTCTCTCCAAATTGCGATCTTTCCCTGTCCGTCATCACGTTTGCAAGGCTTAGGCTATCGGCAAGGCCAAAAAATCTGCCTTTCCCATCCATAATGGGTATTCTGTTTATTCCCATATCCCTCATTACAGAACTCACGGTTGAAATGGTATCATTTTCGCTAGCGCAATACGGGAATTGCATTACGTCCTTCGCCTTCTTTCCGTAGAAAACTTCGTCCTTAATGAATTTCAGAAGTTTTGGTTTTGTCACAGCATATATTTCGCCTTCTTTCTCGATTGGAAGCGATTTGTGCTCGCTAACTAACATGTAGTTTATTATATCTTCCACTGGCGTTTCTATTGAAAACAAAGTTACCGGCTTCATGAAATAAGAAATTTTCATCTTTTGGGGTTCGCTTACCTTTCTTTTTACGATATCATCTATGGTCACGACTCCCTTAAGTTCGCCATCGAAAACAAAGGCCTCGTACTTATTTTCACTGGTCATTCTTGATGTTACCTTGGACAAAGCTTCGTCGGGTTTTACCAAAAACGCTTTTTCTATGACGTCTTCCAGTTTCATTGAATCACAAGCCGCTTTCCCTGATTCTTTTCATTTCCGTGGTTATGTAACCCGCAAGCACGTTCCTTATTTTTTTGGATTGTATGTTCTTAACGCTTCCCAAAACGGTCTTGTTTTTATCAAAATCAGTTGTAAACTTGTCATTATAATCTTTTATCAGCTGGTCTCCAAGTGTTTTTATTGGAATGGTTTTTATCCTTCCCATAGCTTCACCTTTGCAATAATACTTATTCCCACCAACGAATATTTAAAACATTGTTATCTGGAACTGACCAAGTAATGAGAAAAGGGTATAGCCTATTACTATCAGTACTATGCTGTGTTTCAGTCCTGCGATTAAAGAGCCTTCTGCCATTTTGCCTGTTGCCAGACCGGCAAAAAAGCCTTGCACCAGTATGAAATTGATGAAGGTTTGGGTATAAAGCTCGGTTGGCATCACTGATGCTTGTTCCTGCTCCTCGCCCATTAAGCTAGACGACATCTGCATGTTACCAAGAGATGGTATCAGAAACGATTTGAGGATAAGCAGAATGAATATAAATACGAAGAATATCATGTAAGAAGTAACTAGTTGCGACTGGACAGAAGCCGATCGTTCCTGCCGGATCTTGTTTATCTCTATAAGCGACTGGCCTATTGCCCTCAGCGTGTCAGATATCTTACCCCCGACCTTGTAAGTTTCGATGATAGTGCTTACAGACCTTTTTATTGGTGTAGATTTAACTTTTTGTGAGAATATTTTGAGAGCCTTTTCGAAGGGTATGCCCCACTCAACCTTGCTTTCTATTTCCCTTACATGATGTGAAAAAGATCTGTAGTCCTTTCTTGAAACATGTTTCAGGGCAATGGGCAACGTCATCCCCGAATCTATGGCTCCTGTGAGATCGGTTATGAAAATTATGAACTGCTCCTCTATCTCCTTGCTTATCCTGTATCTGCCATAAAAAATAAGAAACGGAGGCACGATAGCTATCATCGCCCCAAGCACATTTATTAACGGCGCAATGAACGGGAAGATGTTCGCTATGAAAAAGAAATTAAAAAACAGCAGCACAAGGCCTATAAAAACGAAAAAAATCTCGAATAACACCGTTCTGCTTATTTCCATATCAAACACCCGGATAAGTCATGTGGATAAATACGAGGAAGACCGTGTTTAGAAACGGGAGCATTACCCATGTTATGAGCATTATTAATTCATCTATGGTAAGCCCCATTACGCTGCCGCCTATTATACTCATCGTGGCAAGCATTGAGAGCATCATTAACGGGGCTGCAACCAAAAGTGCGGTGTATATGTCAGCATAAGTTGACAAGGTTTTCAGATATTTTTCCCTCTTTATCCTGTAATCGAACAGCGCCCTTTCTGACATTCCATGCAGATACTCGACCAGATCCCCTCCTGTTTCCGTAGCTGAAACGATGCCAAGCAAAAGTTCTCTGAAGCTTTGTGAAGGCGTACGTTCGGCGATGTCCTTAAGCGCATCAATGGAACTCATGCCAAACGTCTTTATGTTTCTCATTATAAGCCGCGAGTCTTCTGATATCTCGCCATATTCCTTGAAGCCGGTAAGCAGCTCGAACATGAATTCGGTTGGTATGCCCGAAGAAGCGATGGCTGACATGTGGGTTATGGCGAAGGGCAAATTATTTTCGATGGACCTCTGGCGTGATCTCTCCTTTTGAACCGGATAAAGATAAAATAGTATGAACACTATTGACGCAACGAAAACAGGAAAGAATATTATGCTGAATATGTAGATGTAAAATTCGACCTGTACAATGTATGTGATAAGGACATATATCGAGACAAAGGCAACTAGGAAAGAAATTATGGTCGAGAAAAACAACATACTGACCCACGTCTTCAGTAGAATTTTCATGTTGGAGTTTTTGATGTGCGGCTCAAGAGGCTTGAAAGAAGTTATGTATTTTTCCACCAAACCCCCGAATAGAAGCAGGGAAATTTTTCTGTAAAGTGACGACATATTAAAATATTGTCCTTTCATATAAAAATCCTAAAAAGTGTTCGCGGTGTGCACAAAACAAAAAACAGGGGACATGTTTATGGTAGACTTTATGAAAAACCGGAAGTTATCCTTTCTACCTTCTCCACCCTGCTACCCCACAAGCACCATCTATACGCCTTAGGGCTGCTGTCTTTCGGGAAGGACACGCGGTGCGTGCCGAACTTTCCGACCCTGACCCGGTTCACCGTAAGGATGATCCTGCGGGACAAGGCTTCTCAGTTGGTAGAAGGGGCTTACAGCCTTCCATGAAGCCATCCATAAACTACAACCGACCGTAAAGACCGTTTGCCACCCGAAGGTGCGGTAGGCCTAGCCCCGCGGTTGGAGGCCCCCTGCATTAATAATCCAAGAAAGCGTATTTAAATTAGTTTGTAAGGTAAATCAAAATATGGTGTCATTATGTACAGGTACAGGAAACCAGCTTCCAGCAGACCAAAGGCCTCGAAAAAACTCAGAAACTTGGCAGTAATAATCATATCCCTGATAATATTTTTTGCCGGCTATTACATGGGAAACATGAATGAAACCGTAATAATATACAAGAACGAAACAAGGTCAACCAATATCGTAAGTTATGTGCAGTATACGCCCATAAAGAGCTCTTTTTTAAATGCCTCCTATGCCTCTATAATCATCCCTGCCGTCGACGAGGAAGGCAACGGTCTTACGACAGTGCTCACCGTGCAGATAATACCTGGGGAGGGAAGGGTTCTTGCGAACATAGACAGGCTGCTTTTCTGGATAGATACCCAGAATTCCATAAGAACCTCGAGTAAGGTTGCCTCGAATCTTACTGGCAAGAATCTTTCGCAGTATGACATAATATATACGATTGTAACTGATGCAACTTCTGTTGAAGGGCCTTCTGCGGGGACCGCCCTTACCATAGCGACCATCGCTGCTCTTGAAGGCAAGACGATTGATGAAAGAGTTTCCATAACAGGCGCCATAAATCATGACGGTACAATAGGGCCGGTGGGAGAGATACTATCAAAGGCGAGGGCAGCCAAGGAAGCAGGTGCAAGGCTTTTGTTGGTTCCACTGCATCAGTCTCAGGAAATAACCTATGAAACTAGGAAGTATTGCGAGCAGATAGGCCCTGCCCAGATATGTACCACTGAAAAGGTACCTCAGAAGATCAACATAACAGAAGAAACAGGTATTGATGTAATAGAAGTTGCCAGCATACAGGAAGCTCTGCAATATTTCTTCCCAGAGGTTTAGCATGATAGACATACATGCCCATTTGTGCTTCGGCGACTATGACAAGGACATGGATTGTATCATAAACAGATGCAGACAGGAACTTTATGCTGTGATAGTAGGGACAGCGAGATATGACGAGGGGGTTAAGGCACTGGCTCTTTCAAAAAAATACCCCCATTTCATTTTTCCAACGCTTGGCTTCCATCCTACCGAAGGCGGAAGTGATGTTAACAGAATATTCGACCTGATAAAAGCCAATAAGGATAAAATAGCAGGCATTGGCGAGGTCGGCCTTGATTATCACTGGGAAAAGAACCCCGCAAAGCAAAGCATACAAAAAGAAAATTTTTCCAACTTCATCGACCTTGCAGAAAAACTGAAAAGGCCCCTCGTAATCCATTCATGGGACGCCGAGAGCGAGTGTTTCGAGATGGTGAAGGGCACCAGCGTCGATGCCATATTCCATTGCTTTTCCGGCACTAGGGAGCTTGCGCAAGATATAGTATCGCAAGGCTTTTACATTTCAATATCAACCATGATCCTCTTCTCAAAAAACATAAGAAAAATAGCGAGGGATTTGCCTTTGGACAAACTTCTTCTAGAAACCGATTCGCCGTTCCTTTCTCCCAACAAAGAGCAGGATCCTCGTAACTACCCTTGGAACATTAGGCTGTCCGCTGAAAAGATCGCCGCGATAAAGGGTATAACTAAAAACGAGATTCTTGAAAAAGCGAAGGAAAATGCGATCCGCATCTTTCGCTTGAAATAGTTTAAAAGCAGCAGGACATAGTGGTATTATGAAAAAAACAGTAGAGGCTACAGCAAGGAAAATTCTAAGCCTAGGCTACGTATGCGACAATTGCCTTGGCCGGCAGTTTTCTAAACTAATGAAAGGAGAAGCTAATGCCGCCAAAGGAAAAATTATTCGAAGGTGTTTGGAGGAAAAAATTTTGCCAAGCCAGGCAGATGCGGATCAAATAAATTTCCGGAACCATGAAAAAGCGGCCAGAGAAGGAAAGATTAAATGCATTATCTGCGAAAATCTATTTTCCAGCCTTCCGCTGATTGTTAAAAAAATTATTGATGATTTGAAAAAAATCGATTTCAAAACCTTCATGGTAGGTGTCAGAATGAGTGATTCCCTTGCCATGAACGAAGAGTTATTGTGGGAAAAAATAGGCGTAAAGTACAGCGGACCTATAAAAACAGATATAGGCAGAACGATTGCGAAAGCGATAGCCGAAAAAACAGGTAAAAAACCGGAGCAGGATAAGCCGGACATCATAATAATATTTGACGTGCAAAGAAACACGACAGAAATTTTTTCAAATCCGCTTTTCATTTATGGCGAATACAAAAAATTTTCACGTGGTCTGCCGCAGACGAGTTCGCCTTTATACAAGGAAAGCGTACAGGACATAATAGCCAAGCCCTTTATGAAGGTTACAAAAAGCTCTTCGCATGTACTCCATGCTATGGGAAGGGAGGACAGGGAGGCAAGATGCCTTGCATGGAGGCCCTTTGTGCTTGAGGTAAAACAACCCATGTCAAGGAGACCTAATTTAAAATCTATAAAAAATCAGATAAATAAAAGCTCCAAAATAAAGGTCAGCAGCTTGAGGTATTCTGGCAGAAAGGAGATAGCTGAAATCAAATCAAAAAAACCTTACAAGGTTTATAGAGTTGTTGTTGATTTCGAGATGCCTGTTGAAGACGTAGAAAAAGTCAAAAAAATAGTAGGTA
>CAYGVQ010000001.1:0-9576 GCA_964353515.1 uncultured archaeon | reverse complement strand
TATATTACGGAATTCAAACCGCATGACAGAGTTGTAATTAAAATCGACCCCTCTTCGCACAAGGGGATGCCTTTTCCCAAATTCAAGGGCAAGGTTGGCGAGGTAAAGGAAAAAAGAGGGGACGCGTACGTTGTTGTAGTCAAAATTGGCAATAAAACAAAGGAGATTATATCAAGACCAGAACACCTGGTCTTGAAAAACAGGTGACCCCATGAATATCAAGGATGAAAAGGTTGTGAGCTGGATCGAGGCCAAGAAGATATTGTCAGAAAAGGAAAAAAATAGGGAACTCGTTTATGAGCAGAAAAACGCCTTGGAACATCTTAGAAAATTCTGTAAAATACCGGAAAAGAAATACGAGAAAATGATCGAGGAACTGAAAGCGATGGATAAACTCAAGGAAAGGCATATAGTCAGTATCATAAATTTTATGCCAGAAAATCAGAACGATTTAAGGGTTTTGTTTGCAAATGAAAGACTTGTTTTAACAGAGGATGACAAGAAGAAAATTCTTAAGTTAGTTAAGGAGAACAAGTAGCATTTTATAAAGACGTATTCTAATTTTATAAAATCAGTGCAAGGTGGGTTATGCTTCACAAAGAAATGAAAAAGGACGAGTGGGCAATAGTGCTTGACTTCCTGCCCCATGGGTATTATGGCATGCGCATTTCGCAGCCTGTTTCCCAGGTGATCGGGGAAGAGTACTTTTCCTTACTGGAAGTAATAGTCAGGGACGAGATTTACCTTAAGGTAGGCTCCAGATTGTACATAGGTGACGGCAAAAGGGACGAGGTCAAGTTCATAAAGAGGAGAATAGATTTTAAGGATCTTACCACAGCTGCAAAGGAAGAGGTAAGTGATATTGTTGAGAGCATAGTCAAAGCCAAGCCTCAGAAATTTTTGGAGTTCTTCAATAAGGCAGGCCCTATAACTACTCGCCTCCATCAGCTAGAACTTCTCCCTGGAGTAGGCAAAAAACACCTTTGGGAGATACTTGCCGCAAGGAAGGAAAAACCCTTCGAGAGTTTCGAGAACCTAAAAAAACGGGTCAGCATGTTGCCTGACCCGGAAAAGATGATTATAAAAAGGGTAATGGAAGAAATGGAGGACAAAGATAAATACAGGGTTTTCGTGCCCAAATTCGAGAAAATGCAAAGATAGCTATTCAGAATATAAAACCAGAAAATCCATCCTTATTTTGGCTTTAAGAAATAAAATATCCTGCTCATTTTTCTATCATTTTAAGCACTTGGTTAGGATCCTTATAATAATCGGATATTATCTTGCCGACCTTTTCTATAGTATTGATTTTGTTTTTTACCATCCAAAGAAGTATGCTCTTTTTCTCCTCAAGGTTCTTTTTAATTTCATTGTCTTCCATACCCGAGAAAAGTTTTATATCGTTCCATACCCTGTTTGATTTACCCCATTCTATAATCTGGTCTTTCGAGGGTATCCATCTGAATATGTTGTTCAATTCGATCTTCATTTCCTCGAGGCCTCCTGAAGGTATTAGTTCAGTGATCTCCAGAACTCTTCTTATCTTCTTTCTCCTGTCCCTGTGCATGACTGCTATCAGCTGGAGTGAAGTGAGGAGCGAGAGGGGAATGTTGATGGGCGGGTTAATCAGCCTCTTGAGTGTTTCTTCTGCGGTGTTGGCGTGAAGCGTCGAATAGACCGAGTGGCCTGTATTTACCGCTTCGAACAGGACTTCAGCTTCCTTCGATCTTCGAATCTCGCCGACTATCATCCTGTCAGGGCGCATCCTCAGCGCGTTTATCATTAGCTGCAGCATCGTGACCTCCCCCTTGCCTTCAATGTTCGGTGGTCTCGTCGTCAGCGGCAGCCAGTGGAGGAAGGGAGGAAGCTGGATTTCCCTGGTGTCCTCTATCGAGATTATCCTCTCCGTTGGAGGGATGAACATGGATAAAACATTAAGGAAAGACGTTTTACCGGATGCCGTCCCTCCGGTACAAACTATGTTCATTTCGAATTGTATCGCCAGCCACAGGAAAGCGGCAACTTCTGGCGAAATGGTTTTTACCTCTATGAAGTCTGTTATGGTCCATGGCCTTCTTGCGAATTTCCTTATGGTCAGCGTGTTGCCTTTTGATGAAATCGGGAACAGCGTTGCGTTGGCCCTGTCACCTGTCGTCAGATAAGCGTCCATCAGGGGGTTGAGATTTGTTATTTGCGTCCCGACCTTTCTTCCTATCTGCGCTGCGTAGTTGTAAATCTTGGTTTCATCGTTGATGGTGGCAGTCGTCTTTAACCACCCGTAAGTCCTGTGGTAAACCCATATGGGCTCTTTAGCATTGTTTATCACTATTTCTTCAAGGTCGTTGTCCTTGAGCATAAATTCTATCGGTCCGAGGCCAAGCGACTCCTGCGAAAGTATTCCCACCAGTATGTCAACATCGTTCTTCGATAAATTTGGAAGTTCTGCTTGTATAAGGTTTGTGGCCTTCTGTATGAACTTTTTTCTTATATCGCTGGACTCCTCCGGGCTGAGTATGTCTTCAGTATAGAACGCAAGCTCTGTAACTATCTTCTCCCTTATTGAGTCCAGAACGGCCCATGTAGCCTCCTCTACCTTGGGATACCTGATATCATAAATAGGCACGTATTCTTTTTGGTGGTGGTAAATCTTCACAGAGGCGGTCACATTTTGATAGTCTATCGTATACTGTTCCATCAGCTTTAACTCTTCTACCGGTTTTTTCACTTCACTTTTCTGTGATTTTACCTTTCGCGGCATTTTTCTTCCTTTTTTTCATTCTCCAGATTAAGATGACCCCTATGATTACTATTAAAGCCGTCGCTAAATAAGCTTGCGAATAGGTAATTCTTATCGCCGGAATTCTTATCGTATAGAACGCGACAATCGCTATAAAGCAGGCTAGTATGATAAAATTTACCATGAAAACCCTTCTCTTGGGTTTAAGTTTTTTGCCCCTAAGCTCCTTTATTTTTTCCGTGTCGGATGTGAACCTCTTGAGTATCAGCACCGGCTCGCCAACGGGCGGGTAGCGAAGCCTCACCAGCTTATGCTCTTCCAGTATCCTGCCCCATTCTTCAATTATATCGCTATCGATTTTAAACACTTTCGAGGCTTCATTCAATTTTACTATGCCTTTATCCCTGACAAGCTCATACAATTTGTCAACATCAGTTTCTAAAAAGTCCTTTACCTTCTTGTCCCTTTCAGCAGGAGTTATTTTCTCGCCCTTTGTTTTTTTCATGTCTTTTGCAGAAATTTTTTCCTTGGAGTCTGATTTTACGGTTTCCTCTTGGGAGGAATCGGTTTTTGCAGGTTTCTCCGAAACTTTTTTGGCGGGTAGAACTTCCTTGGGCTCCGTTTCTCTGGCCTTACCCCTTTTCAATTCCACATATTCGTTTTTTTTCATATCAGCACCCACTGCACAATTCAGTAAGACCGTATTTGTCAGCAAAAGTACTATTCAGCCTAAACCAGCCCTGCAACCCCCTCACCGGATATCCAATATAGTCTTGTTCCCTGAAATATATATAATCTACAGAAATTACGTTTTGCTTTATGGGTATTTGATAGCTTTCCAGTTCTGGAAGATTGACAAAACTTTCCATACCGTTAGACGCCGTTGAATTGAGGTCACCCTCCAGCCTTTTCAGGAAGGCCGGACCGTTGCCGGAGAAATAATATTTGCTGTCTATTTCCTCCCGGATGGGCAGATGCCAGACGGCTCTTGTGGCGCCGTCTATATACACTTTCGTATAATTCGTATCCGCTATGGCCTGATTTATGGCATCAAGGGCGCTGCTGTTGCCCGTAACGTAGCAATTGGAATTGGCGCTGAGGTTTACGGACTGTTCTATAACAAAACCTGAGAAGCAGCCGAAATTCACGCCTGATATGTTTTCAGCGACGAGTATATTTGAACTGCATTCGGTTTTGTTGAGCGTTATATTGCCGGAGCAGTTGCCCGTCGAGTTCGCTCCGCCGGCAATCAGTTTCTTCGCCCTGTAAGGATAAGGCGATATTCTTATGATCCTGGTTATTATACCGTTGGTCTTTAGCGTGAATATAGTATCTTCCGCTCCATCCACTGATATCAGAGTTTCATAGTACTGGTTTATCCTATCAATTCTTGCGATGTCGAGTTCGTCAGCTACCGAGACGTTTATCCTTGCGGACGCTCTTATGTAGAATGAACTGTTGCCTACGATATCGAGGTCGGAAAAACCTATGTTGACGTTGAAATTGACCGGTACAGCAATGATCTTTGCGGTCCAGTTTGAAAGCGTGTTGTTGATCATAAGCAGGCTCTCATTCCCATCGAGTGTCCCGTTCTGCATGAGTTCCTTCATCCCTGACACGGCATCGCTCATAGGCATGCCGTTCATGACAACATAGTCGTCGCCGGCTATCATGGCGCGTTTGCCGGAGGTCACGAGTGCCTTGCCGAAATCGGTTTCCATGCTCCTCTCCACCTGGTGTATCTGGTCGGAGACAATCTTTTCATATATGCCGCTTTCGCCGCCCTGCGAAGCGACGTAGAGCGAGATGAAGATTACGATCGGTATGGTTATGAATATCGCTATGATGGAATAAAACTGACCCCTCATATAAAATAATAAGAGAGGTTTTTAATTAAATTAAAATTTTATGCGGCTTAGAATGCAACCATAAAAGAACTTTAAATTAAATCAAAGAAACAATATTCTATCATGCAATACTCCAAGTTGGTCGAACTCTACGATTATCTCGAGCAGACGCCGTCGCGCCTGAAGAAGATAGAAAGAATTGCGCATTTTCTGAGAGCCGCTGACGCCGATGCTCTCGATAAAGTTACGCTTCTAATACAGGGTAAGATATTCCCTTCGTATTCAGAGAAAGAGATGGGCGTTGCTGACAAGATTATGATTAAGGTGATAGCGTCAGCGTCGGGCTTCTCCGAGAAAGAAGTGGTCCAAGAGTTCAAGAAAACGGGCGATTTGGGCCTGTCTGTCGAGAGACTTATGGCCTCCAAAAAGCAGAGAAGCTTGGTGGCGAGAGAACTCGACGTCGGCAAGGTTTTCGAGAACCTTCAGAAGCTCGCCTCCATGGAAGGCAAGGGCTCGCAGGAAACTAAGATATCGCTTATCAAAGAACTGATAGCCGGAGCTAGGCCAAAGGAGGCGAAATACATCGTAAGGACGGTGCTGGAGCAGCTGAGGGTAGGCGTCGCAGAAGGCGTTTTGCGCGACGCGATCGCTTCCGCCTTTTTTCCCGATAAAGAAGGTGAGGAAAGAAAGAAGGTAATAGGGACAATAGAGTGGGCATGGTTCCTGCGACCGGATTATGCTGAAATCGCGAAAATCGCAAAAGAACGCGGCCTTAGGGGCCTCGAGAAAATAACCATAGAAGTCGGCAAACCATATCACGTTCTGCTCGCGGAGAAGGCCAATGACCTTAAAGAGGCGATAGAAACGTTTGAGCGGCCACTGCTTGAATTCAAATATGATGGGGCGAGAGTGTGCATACACAAGAAAGGCGATCAGTTCTGGTTTTATACGCGAAGACTGGAAAACGTAACCAAACAATTTCCGGATCTTCTCGAGTTCGCCAAAAAAGGCATAAAGGCCGATGCGTGCATAATAGAAGGCGAAATGCTGGGGACTAGTCCCAAAACAGGCGACCCTTTGCCTTTCCAGATTCTGTCCCAGCGCATAAAAAGAAAATATGACATAGAGCAGATGGCAAAACAAATTCCCATTCAGGTCAATCTCTTCGACATAGTTTATCTTAACGGAAAGGACCTTTTCGCCGAGCCTCTGATAAAGAGAAGAAAGCAGCTTGAGGCGATCGTCAGAATTATACCGGGCAAATTCCAGCTTGCTGAGAAACTGGAGACCAGAGACATGAAAGAGGCTGAAAAATTCTACAGACGCGCCCTCAGAGCGAAGCAGGAAGGCGTTATAGTAAAGAACCTCGATGCCAGGTACCAGCCAGGAAGGCGTGTAGGTTATTGGCTGAAGGTCAAACCTATAATGGAGACGCTCGATCTGGTAATAACAGGAGCCGAATGGGGAACGGGCAAGCGCACGAGCTGGCTGGGGACGTTTATCCTTTCTTGCAGGAAGGGAGACGAATTTTTGGAGTGCGGCATGATGGGCACGGGAATAAAGGAGAAGAAGACGGAAGCGGATGACATAACCTTCGAAGACCTCACCAGACAGCTGAAGCCCTACATAAAATCGGAGAAGGGAAATGAGGTTACAATAAAGCCTAAAATCGTGATCGAGGTCGCTTATGAAGAAATACAGCGATCCCCCACGTACTCGTCTGGCTTCGCCCTGCGCTTTCCGAGGTTGCTCAGAATAAGGGTGGACAAGGCGCCTGGCGATGCGGATGACATGGCCCGTATAGAAAGGCTTTACAAGCAGCAGAGGGGAAGAAAAAACTAGCCGTTTATTGCTTCTGGGAACAATTTGTATTTAAATATATTCACTGACAAGTAATAAACGTTTATAAAGCTTTCCGGCGCAAATAAAAGTATCCGGGAATCTTTATATAAACAACATTAATAATTAACTATTAATCAGGTGATAAAATGGTGGCAACAATAAAGGCTTTGGATGCGCTAAAGAGCATAGGCTTGAACCTGTACGAAAGGAAGATTTTTGTGGCTGTGTTAGCTAGAGGCGTAGCGACTGCAGGAGAACTTTCGCAGATAGCAAACGTACCTCGTTCCAGGTCTTACGACATTCTCGAATCGCTTGCGGAAAAGGGCTTCGTTGTGGTTCAGCCATCTAAACCCATAAAATACGTCGCTCTTGCCCCCAAGGACGCATTGGAGAGAACCAAAGAGAATCTTGAGAGAAGACACGGCGAAATGAAGGAAAGAATCGAATCTCTTAAGGGCTCTGCTGTAATAACGGAACTGGAGTCGATTTACAAGGAAGGCCTGAACCTGGTGCAGCCTTTCGAGATGACAGGAACGATAAAGGGAAGGCATGCCATCAACCAGCATCTGGGTTCGCTTTTCAAGAAGGCGGCAAGGGAGATAAAAATAATCACAACAGAAGGCGGCCTTAACGAGCTTTATTCTAATCACTACAATTCCCTCAAGAGGATTTCGAAGAGGGGCGTTAAACTTAGGATACTTGCCCCTTTGAGCGAGACGGTGCCGGTCAAGGCCTTCTCGGAAATCGCTGAGATGAAGCACGTAAAGAGGCCGTTGAACAGGGTTTACACCATCGATGACAAGCACGTTGTTTTTGCGCTGACGGACGACAAGAAGGTCCACCAGACGCAGGATGTTGTCTTCTGGGCGCAGTCACAGCATGCGATAAAGAGCTTCGTTGAACCGTTCTTCAACAGCGCATGGGTTGAGTGCCTTAGCGATTAAACGCAGACAAAAGAAATTTTTTTTCACGCATTTTTACTTACTGCTATTTTAATTCCTCTTTCTTGAATTCCTTGGTCTTGCCCTTTCTAGTCGCTGCTGATGAAAGCATGCCCCATTCCTCTTCAGGCATCTCGAGCAAATCCTTGAGAGGCTCGAATCTGTGGTCCCTCATTATCTGCTCCTGTCTCCAGTAATCCATGCCCGTTAATTTTATGCCGAAATATTCTTCCGGGAGACTGCCGGGCGGGACGTCCTTTTCGAGGAATTTGGCGCATAATTTTAGCGCATCTACCGACTGTCTGAAAGGGTCTTCACCGCCGCCCCTTTCGAACCAGAGATAAACATCGAAGCCATGCTTGCCGAAGCCCGTTTCGCGGAGAAACCAGTTCAGCTTGTAAATTTCCATGTCACCCAGCTCTATGGGATAGTGCGCGTGCAGAGGGTTCGGGGAATTCGAGTGGACGGAAAGGACATATCTGCCGAAATCCGGCGCCAGTTTTTTCAGAATATCCTTCTCCACCATCGGGTCCACACCCTGGCCTGCTATATGCTCCCAGTCCATGGTTATGAAAATTATGCTGGTATTGAGCGTTTTCCTGATGGTTTTTATCGCCGCGTATATCTGTTTCGGGTGCCAAAGGATGTACAGGCCCGCGTACCTCGGCTCCCTGGCGTCGGGCATCTCGATCGTTATTTTCAGGTTTTTAGCTATCTTTATCAGCTCGTCAGAATCCGGAAACTGCTTAAGCTCCTCGATCAATTTGCCGTTCAAAAATTTCAGGGCGTCTGCCATATGGCCTTCCAGGAATTTCGCCCCGACCGCCGCGTACCAGAATTCCTTGAACTTCCTATCGTTGGTTTCCTGCGCCCTTCTCCATGCATAGTCAGGCCACCAGTCATCGCTGTAATCCATTTTGTATGGGGCGAGGACATCTTTATACATCTCAGTCATCGCAATCCATATGGAATCCTTGTTGTAGAACATGTGATGTGCTATTATTTCATAGCAATCGGTCATCTTGCCGGCATTATCTACTTTCCATCTCCTGTCTTTTGGATTATCCTTTGCCATTTTTTTATTGGCCATATCACTAAGATACTTTCTGTACAATTTTCCCTGCGTGGTTGATACCTCATAGGCGACATCCTTTATTATCTGGTCTTCCACTTTCTTGGCTTCTTCGGGGTTTTTAAGCAATTCGGGGTTTTTTTTGATGGCCTCATTCCATCTTTTTTCCTTTTCCCTGTGTTCCAATAACCGTACCTCACTATGCGCCCTTCCTTCCGCCTCCTGTATCTCCTCCGGCTTTAGAATATGGCCTACATACTGCCTTTCATACTCCCACATTTTTTCTGAAAACCATCTCCTGAGCCTCTGGTCTTTGTGCAGAATTTCTGAAACAAAATTGCCATCGAAATCGCACATTATGATTTCGAGCTTCGATGAGGTGAAGGTTATCATCTCCAGCCAGAAATGGAGGCAGGCATGGAACAGAACGTATTTGCAGCCGGAGAAAACAGCTGAGCGTATTGACTTGTAGACGTGGTCCTGCGCGTCCCTCCAATCCGAACGCTCGGGGATTTCGAAAGGTGTGGTAAGTGAACCGTGGAAACACAGATCAACGCCCTGTTTTTCTGCAAGGTCACGGATTTCCTTGCCGAGGGTATAATCTATCTCATGCGGCGTATCGCCAGAAATCTCTATTGCATTCGCACCCTTGGTTAGGGCGTAGCCTATTTTTTTCAACGACGTCGCCAGCTCCTCGGCCCTTGCGATGTAATACAGACCAGTCGTGACTCCGACCTTTATCATACTTTCACTTTTTATCTTTATTGCAACAGAACTTTGCTTTGCCCCCCTCTCGCTTTCACTTTTATGGTCTTTGACCGCTTATTCTATAGGCAGTTTCTTTTATTATGTCCCTCAAATCTGCTACCTGCGCGCCGAAATAAAGACCATAGGTTTTCGAAATCCTTTCCGCAACGTTTATTTCGTAGGGACCGGGCTTTATGAAAAATCTGAGCAGCGGTTTCAGCATTTTTTTGACTCTCCTTCTTCTAAACACCCATCTGACTTTGCTTTCTCCCCAGGATTTCTTCCACCTTTTCTGGAAGGATTCCTTACCCTTTTTCTTGTCAGTTACCCAAGGCCATTCCTTCTTGACTTCTTCTCCTAGCTCCTTCTCGATTTCTGTAACGCCTATTA